>CAMEMX010000074.1 GCA_945927915.1 uncultured Clostridia bacterium | reverse complement strand
GCGATCGCGTCGAGAATAAAGCGATTCATGCTTTTTCCCTGCCGCGCGGCAAACTCTGCGATTTTCTGACGTTGGCCTTTTGACACGCTGCGGCGGGGACCTGCCCCCGCCCTGCTGTTTTTTGTTCGCGGGAGCGAACACCATAGTTTTTCACTCTTAGCCCTTCGTCCATAGACCGCTGCTCCGCTTTTTCTCTGTTTCCCACAAAGTTTCTCAAAAAAATTTATGAAAAATCACAAAAAAAGGCTTGACATTCACGGGCGCGTGTATTACAATATGGGGGCGCGTGTGGGGATAGTCTGCGCGTGCAACTGCGATGATGCAGGAGATTGCGCCGTAAGGCGGTAACTTCTGCGGAGTATGTCCGGTCATCGGGCGGCTGAGGCAATTCGTGTGCGTGGCGTATATCGCCGCGGATGAATGCACGGCCGGCATAAGTCGGCCATTTTTCATGGACGCGGAGTGATACGCACGGTTAAGCGTATACCAAAATGCCCCGACCGTACCCAGCGAGACAACGAAAAACTGAGTACGTTATTCAAGGAGGAAACAACAACTATGGCAAACACCATGATCAGAATTCGCCTGAAGGCTTATGATCATCAGCTCATCGATTCCACTGCGGAGAAGATCGTTGAGTCCGCAAAGCGCAACGGCGCCACCGTCTCCGGCCCCATCCCCCTTCCCACGAAGAAGGAAGTCGTTACCATCCTTCGCGCTGTTCACAAGTACAAGGATTCCCGTGAGCAGTTTGAGCGCAGAACCCACAAGAGACTGATCGATATCCTCAACCCCAATGCGAAGTGCATCGAAGCTCTGCAGGGCCTCGACCTTCCCGCCGGCGTTGAGATTGAGATAAAGCTGTAATACATTAAATATTGCAGCGTCCCCCGACCGCTGCCGGGCGGTCCCGGGTCATGTTGGTAAACCAATGGCTGCCCAATGGTCAAGTTTGCCAACCAATAACCTAAAATAAGGAGTAAACAAAATGCAGAAAGCAATCATCGGCAAGAAAGTGGGCATGACCCAGATCTTCGATGAAGACGGTCGCGTGATCCCCGTAACCGTCATCGAAGCAGGCCCCTGCGTCGTCTCCCAGAAGAAGACGACCGAAAACGATGGCTATGTTTCCGTGCAGCTTGCCTTCGGCGACGTCGCTGAAAAGAAGCTGTCCAAGCAGGAGCTCGGCCATCTGAAAAAGGCGGGCGTTTCCGCCAAGAAGTACCTGAAGGAATTCAAGCTGGACAACGCTGCCGAGCTTGAAGTCGGCGCTGAGATCAAGGCCGACGTGTTCGCCGCCGGCGACCATGTCGACGTCACCGGAACCTCCAAGGGCCACGGCTTCCAGGGTGCTGTCAAGCGCCATGGCAACCACATCCAGAAGATGTCCCACGGCGGCGGCCCGGTCCATCGTCATTCCGGTTCGATGGGCTCCTCCTCCACCCCGTCCCGTATCTTCAAGGGTAAGGGCATGCCCGGTCACATGGGCGTCGAGAAGGTCACCGTGCAGAACCTCAGCGTTGTGAAGGTCGATGCCGACCTCAATATGCTCGTCGTTCGCGGCGCCATCCCCGGCCCGAAGGGCGGCCTTGTCTACGTTAAGAGCACCGTCAAGACCATTAAGGTCCACACCGGCGCGACTGCCATCAGCAAGAACCCGCAGAAGGCTTCCGGTCGTAACCCGCAGAAGGCTTCCGCGAGAGGCTAAGGAAAGGAGAGTTAACTTATGCTGAAAACAAATGTTTATGACATGAACGGCAAGCAGGTTGGCGAGGTTGAACTTTCCGAGGCTGTCTTCGGCATCGAGCCCAACGAATCCGTTGTTCATGACGTTGTCAAGAATCATCTGGCCAACTGCCGTCAGGGCACACAGTCCGCTCTGACCCGCGCAGAGGTCTCCGGCGGCGGCAAGAAGCCGTGGCGCCAGAAGGGTACCGGCCACGCCCGTCAGGGCAGCACCCGCGCTCCGCAGTGGACGCACGGCGGCATCGTGTTCGCACCGAAGCCCCGCGACTACAGCTACACGCTGAACAAGAAGGTTCGCCGTCTGGCGCTGAAGTCCGTCCTGAGCGCAAAGGCTGCGTCCTCCGATATCGTCGTCATCGACGAGATCAAGATGGACGAGATCAAGACCAAGAAGTTCGCCGGCTTCCTGAGCGCCGTCAACGCCGAGGGCAAGGCCCTTGTCGTTACCGCTGAGGTCAACGAGAATGTCGTCCTCTCCGCGCGCAACATCCCCGGCGTCCAGACCACGTTTGCCAACCTCGTCAATGTCTACGACGTCCTCAATGCGAAGAAGCTCGTGCTTGACAAGGCTGCCCTTGCGAAGATTGAGGAGGTGTTCGCATGAAGACTGCATACGATATCATCATCCGTCCGGTCATCACCGAACAGTCCATGGAAGCAACCGATATGAAGAAGTACGTCTTCATGGTCGCCAAGGATGCCAACAAGACGGAGATCAAGAAGGCCGTCTCCGAGATCTTCGGCGTGAAGGTCGAGAAGGTCACCACCATCAACATGGACGGCAAGGCAAAGCGCCAGGGCAGATACCCGGAAGGCCGCACCGCGTCGTACAAGAAGGCTGTCGTCAAGCTGACCGCCGATTCCAAGACCATCGAATTCTTCGAGGGTATGGTCTAATCCATCTCAATTAAAGGAGTGTAACGCAAAATGGCGATTAAAACCTATAAGCCTTATACCCCCGCGCGCCGCGGCATGACCGTGTCCGCGTTCGAGGGCGTAGATAAGAAGGCAAAGCCCGAGCGTAGCCTGGTTGAGACCCTGAAGAAGCATTCCGGTCGCAACAGCTACGGCAGAATCACCGTCCGCCATCGCGGCGGCGGCAACAAGCGCAAGTACCGCGTCATCGACTTCAAGCGCGACAAGCTGGAAATGCCAGCTACCGTGCAGCGCCTGGAGTACGACCCCAACCGCAGCGCGTTCATCGCTCTGGTCAAGTATGAAGACGGCGAGCTCCGCTACATCCTTGCTCCGGTCGGCCTGAACGTCGGCGACACCGTCGTGTCCTCCGCAGAAGCCGACATCAAGCCCGGCAACTGCCTGCCCATCGCCAACATCCCCGTTGGTACCGTCATCCACAACATTGAGCTTCAGCCCGGCTCCGGCGCGCAGCTCGTTCGTTCCGCCGGCGTCGCTGCGCAGCTCCTGGCGAAGGAAGACACCCTCGCGCAGGTCCGTCTGCCCTCCGGCGAAGTCCGCTATGTCCGCATGAACTGCACCGCCTGCATCGGTCAGGTCGGCAACATCGACCACGGCAACGTCCACATCGGCAAGGCCGGCCGTACCCGCCACATGGGTATCCGCCCGACCGTCCGTGGCTCGGTCATGAACCCGAACGACCACCCGCACGGCGGCGGCGAAGGCCGCGCTCCGGTCGGCCGTCCCGGCCCTGTCACTCCGTGGGGCAAGCCTGCGATGGGCTACAAGACGCGCAAGACCAAGAACCCGACCAACAAGTTCATCATCAAGCGCAGAAACAGTAAGTAAGGAGGAAATGAAGCATGAGCAGAAGCATTAAGAAAGGCCCGTTTGTTGCTCCTGAGCTGTATAAGCGCGTTGAAGAGCTCAACAAAACCGGTGAGAAGAAAGTGCTGAAGACCTGGTCCAGATCTTCGACCATTTTCCCCTCCTTCGTCGGTCACACCATCGCCGTCCATGACGGCCGCAAGCACGTTCCCGTCTATGTGACAGAGGACATGGTTGGTCATAAGCTGGGCGAGTTCGTTCCCACCAGAACGTTCCGCGGTCACTCCGGCTCCAAGACCTCCAATTCTAAGTAAGGGGGAAGAGACATGGAAGCAAAAGCACATCTGAAATACCTGCGCATTTCTCCGCGCAAGGTCAAGATCCTCTGCGACCTCATTCGCGGCAAGGACGCCAAGACCGCCTGCGCTTATATCATGCAGACCCCGAAGGCAGCCTCTGAGCCCGTGCTCAAGCTCCTCAAGAGTGCGATCGCCAATGCCGAGAACAACCACGGCATGGATGTTGACAAGCTGTATGTTTCGACCGCAGTTGCCAACCCCGGCCCCACCCTCAAGCGCGGTATGCCGAGAGCAAAGGGCAGATACAATCGCATCCTCAAGAGAACGACACACCTCACCATCGGTGTGAGCGAGAAGGCATAAGGAGGTTACTATGGGACAGAAAGTTAATCCTCATGGTCTGCGCGTTGGCGTGATCAAGGACTGGGATTCCCGCTGGTATGCCCGCAACGAAAAGGTCGGCGACCTGCTCGTTGAGGACTATAACATCCGCAAGGATCTCAAGAAGAGACTTTATTCCGCAGGCATCGCCAAGATCGAGATCGAGCGCAGCAATGCCCGCGTCAAGATCAATCTGCACTGCTCCCGCCCCGGCGTCGTCATCGGCAAGGGCGGCCAGGAGATTGAAAAGCTCCGTCTGGAGCTGGAGCAGAAGCTCGGCAAGAGCGTCGCTCTGAACATCATCGAGATCCGCAGCCCCGACCTCAACGCACAGCTTGTCGCTGAGAACATCGCTGCACAGCTCGAAAAGAGAATTTCCTTCCGCCGCGCCATGAAGCAGGCGATGCAGAGAGCGACCCGTCTGGGCGCCAAGGGCATCAAGTGCGCTTGCGGCGGCCGTCTCGGCGGCGCGGAGATCGCCCGCAGCGAGTCCTACCACGAGGGCACCATTCCCCTGCAGACCCTCCGTGCGGACATCGAGTACGGCTTCGCGGAAGCGAATACCACCTACGGCAAGATCGGCTGCAAGGTTTGGATCTATAAGGGCGAAGTCCTGAACTCCACGCTGCGTCAGTCGGCACCGGAAGCACCGCGCCGTGAGCGCCGCAACAACGACCGTCGCCGTGACGACCGTCGTGGCGGTGACCGCCGTGGCTCCGGCAGACCGTTCGGCGGCGACCGTCGTCGTGACGATCGCAGGGAAGGAGGCAACCGCTAATGTTAATGCCCAAGAGAACAAAGTTCCGTCGTGTGCAGCGCGGCCGCATGAAGGGCGCTGCTTCCCGCGGCAATAAGGTGTCCTACGGCGAATTCGGCATTCAGGCCGTTGAGCCCGGCTGGATCACCGGCAACCAAATCGAGGCGGCTCGTATCGCCATGACCCGTTACACCAAGCGTAGCGGTCAGGTTTGGATCAAAATCTTCCCCGACAAGCCTGTTTCCAAGAAGGCTCTCGGCGTCCGTATGGGCTCCGGTAAGGGCGCTCCCGAATACTGGGTTGCTGTCGTGAAGGCGCAGAAGGTCATGTTCGAGATCGGCGGCGTTTCCGAAGAGGACGCCCGCGAGGCACTCCGCCTTGCGCAGCACAAGCTGCCCATCAAGACCAAGATCATCGCCCGCGAAGATGCAGTATCTGAGAATGGTGGTGAATAATGATGAAGGCTAAAGAACTGAGAGCCATGTCCGTGGCTGATCTGGAAGCGAAGGTTTCCGAACTGAAGAAGGATCTGTTTTTCCTGCGGATGCAGCACGCAACGAATCAGCTCGATAACCCCGTCAAGATCGCTGCTGTGAAGAAGGATATTGCCCGCATCAAGACTATTATTCGTGAGAAAGAGACCGCAATCTGAGGAGGTAAGCGAAAATGAGTGAAAATACAAGAGCTTTCCGCAAAACCAGAGTTGGTCAGGTCGTCTCCGATAAGATGGACAAGACCATCGTGGTTGCAATTGAGGACAGCGTGCAGCACAAGCTGTACAAGAAGATCGTGAAGAGAACCTACAAGCTGAAGGCGCACGACGAGAACAACGAGTGCGGCGTCGGCGATACCGTTAAGGTGATGGAGTGCCGCCCCCTGTCGAAGGACAAGAGATGGCGCCTCGTTGAAATCATCAAGAAGGCTGAGTAAGGAGGTCGACAACTAAATGATCCAACAGGAAACTTTTCTGAAGGTTGCCGACAATACCGGCGCGAAGGAGATCAAGTGCATCCGTGTGCTTGGCGGCTCCAAGCGTAAGTTCGGCAACATCGGCGACGTCATCGTCGCTTCCGTCCGCAAGGCCACCCCGGGCGGCACGGTGAAGAAGGGCGAAGTCGTCCGTGCAGTCATCGTCCGCAGCGCCAAGGGCGTCCGCCGCGCCGACGGCACCTATGTTCGTTTCGACGAGAATGCCGCCGTCCTCATCAAGGACGACAAGAATCCCCGCGGCACCCGTATTTTTGGGCCGGTTGCAAGAGAGCTTCGTGACAAGGAATACATGAAGATCCTCTCCCTGGCTCCGGAAGTCATTTAATAGGGGGACTTTGGAATGAACATTAAGAAGAACGATACCGTCATCGTCTTGTCCGGCAAGTCCAAGGGCAAGAAGGGCAAGGTCATCACCGCCATGCCCAAGGAGAACAAGGTCATTGTCGAGGGCGTCAATGTTGCTACCTGCCATGTCAAGGCTCGCAAGCAGACCGACGTTTCCGGCATTGTCAAGCGCGAGATCCCCATCCGTGTGGACAAGGTGCAGCTCTACTGCTCCAACTGCAAGAAGGGCGTCCGCGTCGGCTACACTGTGGACGGCGACAAGAAGGTCCGCGTCTGCAAGAAGTGCGGCAAGGAAATCTAAGAGGAGGAACGAAGAAATGGCAAGACTGAAAGAAAAGTATACCGCTGAGATCGCTCCTGCTCTGATGAAGAAGTTCCAGTACAAGAGCGTCATGCAGATCCCCCAGATCGCGAAGGTCATTGTGAACGTCGGCTGCGGCGAGAGCAAGAACAACGCCAAGGAGATCGAGGCTATCTGCAAGGACATCGCCACCATCACCGGCCAGAAGCCCATCACCACCAAGGCCCGTAAGTCCGTCGCGAACTTCAAGGTTCGTGAGGGCGAGACCGTCGGTGTGAAGGTCACCCTCCGCGGCGACAAGATGTGGGAGTTCCTCGACCGTCTGTTCAACGTGGCGCTGCCCCGTGTCCGCGACTTCCGCGGCATCAACCCCAACGCCTTTGACGGCCGCGGCAACTACGCCATGGGCCTGAAGGAACAGCTCATCTTCCCCGAAATCGAGTATGACAAGGTCGACAAGATCCGCGGCATGGACATCTGCATCTGCACCACCGCGAACACCGACGAGGAAGCCAAGGAACTGCTGACCATGGTCGGCGCTCCGTTCCACGCTTAATTTGGGAGGAAGACGAAAATGGCAAGAAAAGCTATGATTCTCAAGCAGCAGGCCGGAAACAAGTTCTCCACCCGCCGCTATAACCGCTGCAAGATCTGCGGCAGACCCCATGCT
>CAMEMX010000073.1 GCA_945927915.1 uncultured Clostridia bacterium | reverse complement strand
TATCCTACATTAGGGGGTGTTTTGTCTATTGTCCGATTTTACTGGTTCGGTTCAACTTGACAAAAGAGGTTTTTTACAATGATATCCGTTCCTGTCGGAACGGGTGATATATCTTCGATATGATATCGCTCTTCGAGCGATGATATATGCCTGTGGCATATGAAGGAACGGATATTATATCATATTTGCAGAGCAATTATATCATGCGGCAAAGCCGTATATCATATCGCGGCAGCGATATATCATTGAAAAGTATGTTGTTTTGTTATATAATCAGTATAAAGAGGTGATTTTGATGGCGATAAAAATTGGAGATTTCGTTACATCCTGCGAAGCAGGATATTGGCAATTGATTGATATTAAACCCAAGATAGCAGATGAAGACTATTCTTGCGGCACCGTAAAATGGAAAAAAGGCGATGTTATTGGTCAGTGGGCCATTCTGAAGAAGGCGTTTACACCGAAGATGAAACCCCGAATTGATTTTTCTTATGTTGATGCTTCGTGGTTAAAGCCGCTTTCTCAGGATGTATTAACAGGAATACAAGCTTACTTCACAGAAAACCCTGACTATAAATATAAATTTGAAAATGCAGAAATCAAACTACGACCAGTGATCACAAATTGTTGGATAAATCTCACGGAAAGCGAGGTTGTCGAGCTACAAGCGATCATCGAGAAACTGCCTGCCCAATTTACCATAGATGAGTTTTGGAAAAAGGCTAGGAAATTTAAGAAAAATATCGTTTCACCGCCTACAAGCCATTTGCTTAATTTTACAACATATCCTTGGAATATGGATAAAAAGGCCAACTTAATCTATTTTGGCTGTGAAATAACAACCGTATAATACTTTTAGTCTTTCTTACCCCTATTTACGCTACTTTTGGTCAGTCTTTCGCAGAAAAGAAACCTCTTTTGTCTACCAAGACAAGAGAGGTTTTTGTGTTCTGTTGAAAAAACCATGGTTTTGTGATATAATCAATTTGATAAATAAGGATTTGACGAGGAGGTGTTCCCTGTGACTGAAAACAGTGTTTGGAAAAAGGCTCAGACAGTAGAACTGAAAGTTTCTGAAAACATATTGCCAGAATTTAATATTGGATTCGACAAAAGAATCCCAGCAGATGTTGAGCAGGAACTTCGTTCTTTTGTAACTTGGGTGGAAAACAATTATCGTATTCCTATTACCTTGTGGGTCGATTTTGAATATAATCATTATTTGATTAGCCGTACTGGTAAACGGGTTGGATATTTGTTTTATTGGGCTGATTTTTCCTCATATCCAACATTTAGCAATTGCGAGGACATTCCGGAAATTCGTCTCCCTGTGAGAACAGAACATAGCACAATGGAAGAGATACTTACTTCTTTCATCGAGGCAATAACGGATTATTATGCATGGCTTTGCAATGAGATGTATGAGGGATATACGCCTAATGAGGATGAAGTAGAAGAAATCCTGCAAGCTTATCTTTGCTCTCGTCAATAGAAAAACGTTCGACAGGTTCTAATTTGTAGAACAAAGCAAATACACTACTTTTAGGCTTTCTTACCTCAATTTTGCTCCGTTTAGGTAGTCTTTCGCAGAAAAGAACCCACATTTGTCTACGACAAGTGTGGGTTCTTTTCAACGAAATAAATCCCTGCGGGATTTGTGAAATACGCTTTCGCCATGTGAAATGCCTGCTTATCGTGAGGGGATTTATTTCATTTCACTTTCCGTGCAAGCGGAAAGTTTCACAATGACCGAAGGTCATTATTTCACATCCGGAGGATATCATCAGAGATGATATCGTAAAAAGGGTGATACGGATGCCGCGTCCTGCGAGCGCCGGTCGCAACATTTCCGCAGGGGACGGCGTCCCCGGCGTCCCGCGGGCAGGAACGACTGACTGTGTGCAGGATTGTTCGTGCCTGCTGTATACCGCTTCGCGGACGGCGGGGATATGTCCCCGCCCTACAAATACATTTTTGCTGAAAGACCGTGATGATACGGTCGATTATACCGCGGGGCCGATGCCCACATCGGCCCCTACGGTTCCAAATATTCGGGTTTTTCGGCAAACAGTAAACCGCCGCAGGCGTGGCCTGCGGCGGTTTGGCAGCTTATTTCTGTTTCAGCAGATCGCGGATCTCCGTCAGGAGCTTTTCCTCGTTGGAGGGCTCGGGCGGCGCGGCGGGCGCTTCTTCCTCTTTCTTCTTGCCCAGCTCGCGCAGGCGGTTCATGCCCTTGACCATCAGGAAGATGACGAACGCGAGGATCAGGAAGCTGATGATCGACGAGAGGAAATCACCGAAGCACAGGTAGTTCTTGATGACCTCGCCGGTTTCGGGGTTGATCTTATCCCCGAACAGCGACGGCAGCGCGATCTTCCAGCTCGAAAAGTCGATGCTGCCGGTGAAGATCGAGATGATCGGCATAATGATGTTGTTCGTGAACGAGGTGACCAGGTCCTTGAACACACCGCCGATGATGACGCCGATGGCCATGTCGAACATACTGCCCTTGACCGCAAATTCCTTAAATTCCTTCAGGAATTTGCTTCCTTTTTTTGCCATTTTCTTTCTCTCCTTTCTTTCGGATTTATGTTTTGAATTGCTTCTAACGTGATATTTCCCGGAAAATCAGAGCTTCTCGATGACCTCGAGGCCGCCGAGATACTTGCGCAGCACCTCCGGCACGACGACCGAGCCGTCGGCGCGCTGGTTCTGCTCGACCATCGCCGGGAAGATGCGCGAGGTTGCCAGACCGGAGCCGTTCAGCGTGTGGACGAATTCGGTCTTGCCGGTCGCCTCGCGGCGGAAACGGATGTTGCCGCGACGCGCCTGATAATCGCGCGCGTTCGACACCGACGAGACCTCCTTGTAGCCGTTCATCGACGGGATCTGGATCTCGATGTCGTACGTCCGCGCCATCGACGCCGAGCAGTCGCCCGCGGCGAGCTTGACCGTGCGGAAATGGAAGCCGAGGTCGCGCACGATGGCCTCCGCCTTGCCGACCAGCTCCTCGAACGCCTCGTCGGACTTCTCCGGCAGGGTGTACTGGAACATCTCGACCTTGTTGAACTGGTGGCCGCGCACCATGCCGCGCTCGTCGGCGCGGTGGGAACCGGCCTCGCGGCGGAAGCAGGGCGTGTAGGCGAACAGCTTGTGCGGCAGCTCGGTCTCGGTCAGGATCTCGCCGCGATGCAGCGAGGCCAGCGCGGTCTCCGCCGTCGGGAGCATGAAGTGCATCCGGTCGTCGGTCGGGTTCTCGATCTTATAGACCTCGTCAGCGAATTTCGGGAACTGGCCCGCCGTCTCGCCGCACTTGTACTCGAGCATATGCGGCAGGATGACCATCTCGTAGCCGTCGCGCAGGTGGCAGTCCATGAAATAGTTGAGAAGCGCCCATTCCAGCCGCGCGCCCAGCCCGCGGTAGATCCAGAAGCCGGAGCCTGCCAGCCGCGTGCCGCGCTCATAGTCGATCAGCCCGAGGTCGGTGCAGAGGTCGACGTGGTGCTTCGGCTCGAAGTCGAACTTGTGCGGCTCGCCGTAGTAGCGCAGCGGCTCGTTGTTCTCCTTGCCGCCGGGCTTGAGGTCGGGGTCGGGGAGGTTCGGCAGGGAGAGCATCAGCGTGCGGTATTCCGCCTCGACGTCGGTCAGCGCCTTGTCGTTCTCGGCGATCTGCGCCTTCAGCTCCGCCATGCGCTTGAAGATCGGCGCGACGTCCTCGCCGGCCTTCTTCTTCAGCGGGATCTCCTTGGAGACGCGGTTCTGCTCTGCCTTGTCCGTCTCGGTCGAGAGGATCAGCGCACGGCGCTTCGCGTCCAGCTCCAGAATGCGGTCGATCTGCGCGTCGCAGTCGACCTCCTTGGCGCGCAGGCCGGCCTTGACCCCTGCGGGATCGTCCTTGATTCGTTTGATGTCCAGCATTTGTATCACCCCAAAAGTTCAGAATTTCATTTGTTTTTCAGGTAAATTGTGAGATTTTCGTAGATCTCAAGCGTTTTTTCGCCCAGAGCGTCCGTGTAGCCGTCCAGCTCCGCCATGTAGCCCTGGAAGGCGATGGTGTCGTGGCGGCTGTGCGCATCCTGCGCCAGCGCCAGAAGCTCCGCCGCCTTTGCGCTGCGGACGGTCGCGTCAAGCTCGCCGTGCAGGGCGTCATTTTCCGCCCGTGCGGCCTCCAGCTCGTCCTCCATCTGCTCGATATTCTCGCGTGCGCCGGTGTTCGCCGCGTCGAAGTCGTCCTGCATCGCGTGCATTTTCACCAGCAGCGACAGCGCCACGAGCAAAAACGCCGCCGCGAACATGATGCCGAGGTATTCCAGCATCGCCCGCTTTTTCTTCGGCGTCAGCGGTTCCTCGGTGGTCGTGGTCTTTTCCTGTAATTCAGACATTATTTTCCTCCGTTTGCCTGAGCGAAAGCAGCGCGTCATACAGCCGCTGCAGATCGTCCTCGCCGTAAAATTCCAGCTCAAAGCGGCCCTTGCGCTTGCCGCTGACGATCTTTACGCGGCGGCCGAGCTGCTTGGTCAGCGCCTTTTCACACTCGCCGACGTAGTCGACGGTCAGTTCGCTCTTCGGCTTTTCCGTTTTTTCCCCGGCGGCCATGCGCTTGCACATCGCCTCCGCCTGCCGCACGGACAGCCGCAGGGCGATGATCCGCTGCGCGGCGGCCTTTTGCAGGCGCTCGCTGGGCAGCGACAGCACCGCGCGGGCGTGACCGGCGGAGAGCGTGCCGTTTTCGACCATGGCGCGCACCTCGTCCGGCAGCGCCAGCAGGCGCAGCGCGTTCGTCACCGCGGGACGGGACTTGCCCACGCGGGCGGCAGCCTGCTCCTGCGTCAGGCCGTAGTCCTCCATCAGGACGCGGTAGCCCTCGGCCTCCTCCATGGGGTTCAGATCCTGGCGCTGCAGGTTTTCAATGAGGGCAAGCTCCATAACGGTGCGGTCGTCGGCGTCGAGGACGACGACGGGCACCTCGTCCAGCCCCGCCAGGCGCGCGGCACGCCAGCGGCGCTCGCCCGCGATGATCTGATAAAAGCCGCCGTCCAGCGCACGCACCGCCAGCGGCTGCAAAATGCCGTGCTCCGCGATGGAATCGGCCAGCGCCTGCAGCTCCTCCTCGTCAAAGCTCCGGCGCGGCTGGTTGGGGTTCGGCTCGACCTTCTGCAGCGGCAGCTTCGTGATCGTCTCCTGCCCCGGCTCCGGGGAAAAATCGTCGATCAGCGCGCCAAGCCCTCTGCCGAGCCCTCGTTGCTTCGTTGCCATGCTAACCTCCTATCGAATCGACCCGACGCCGTCGCGCTTCATGATCTCCGCCGCGACGCCGAGATAGGCCGCCGCCCCGCGCGAGCTCCTGTCATAGACGATGGCGGGCAGGCCGTGGCTGGGCGCCTCGGCAAGGCGCACGTTGCGCGGGATGACGGAGGCGAACACCTTGCCGGGGAAATGGCGGCGCACCTCCTGCGCGACCTGGTTGGAAAAATTCGTCCGCCCGTCGAACATTGTCAAAAGCACCCCGAAGATCTCGAGGCTTGGGTTCAGGCGGCGCTTGATCGCCCGCAGGGTCGCCATCAGGTCGGACAGACCCTCGAGCGCGTAATACTCGCACTGCACGGGGATCAGGATGCTGTCGGCGGCGCACAGGGCGTTGAGCGTCAGCAGCTCCAGCGACGGCGGGCAGTCGATGAAAATATAATCGTAGGCGTAGCGCAGCAGGTCGAGCTGCGCCTTGAGGCGAAATTCGCGTTTTTCGAGGCCGATCAGCTCGACCGACGCGCCCGCGAGCGCCGACGTCGAGGGAATAACGTCCCCAAATTTCGTCTTGACGACGCATTTTTCGGGCATAACGCCGTCGATGACCATCTCGTAGGCGCCGTTTTTGACCTGGCGCTTCTCGACGCCGAGGCCGGACGTCGCGTTCGCCTGCGGGTCGAAGTCGCACAGCAGCACCCGTGCGCCCGACGCTGCCAACGCTGCGGTCAGGTTGACGGCTGTTGTGGTCTTGCCGACGCCGCCTTTTTGGTTGACGACCGCGATGATCTTTGCCACACCGCCGCCTCCTTTGTCTTTTTTCGGGAGCACACGGTCATTTCGCCGCTGCTCCGGACGTCACACATCATAGCACACGCCGCGGTATTTTGCAACCGTTTCACGGCACGATACAAAAATTTTCCCATGTTTCACGTGAAACATGGGAAACATGGGAGCTGAGAATAGAGAACAGAGAATCGTGAATAGGGAACAAATAGATTGCCACGTCGGGCTGACGCCCTCCTCGCAAAGACACAACAGGCGGCCCCGCTTGTCATTGCGAGGAGCACAGCGACGTGGCAATCTATCGTCACGCCCTCTTAGCCCTTGTTCTCAGCCTAACGGTACTCCCGGATGACCGCGCGGACCTTCCCCAAAATCACGGCTTCGCGGCCGTCGATGGGCGAATACGCCGGATTTTCCGGCATCAGCCAGACCTCGCCGTTTTTGCGGCTCAGGCGCTTGACGGTCGCCTCGTCGCCGATGAGCGCGACGACGATGTCGCCGTGGTCGGCGGTCTGTTGCTGCCGGACGACGACCTTGTCGCCGTCAAAGATCCCCGCTTCGATCATCGAATCGCCGCGCACGCGCAGGGCAAAGCAGCCCTCGCCGCCGTCGTAGGGCAGGTAGCCTTCGATGTTCTCGACCGCGAGGATGGGCTGGCCCGCCGTGACCACGCCGATGACCGGCACGCCGGACTGCCTCGGCACGGAGATGGCGCGGTTTTTCGAGCCGCTGACCGAGATCTCACCCGCGCGATCCAGCTCCGACAGGTGGTAATGCACTGTCGCCGTGGACTTCAACCCGACGGCCTGCATGATCTCACGCACCGTGGGCGGGTAGCCGTTTTCGTCGGTGAACGCGCGGAGAAAGGCGAGAATCTCCCCGCGCTTGCCGCTTGTTTTGCCCATCGTCATCCCCTCCTGCTGCTTATTTTCCTTCAGTATAGCACAGTCACGCCGAAAATGCAAACATTTGTTTCAAAATATGCCGTCAAAATTGAACTCCGGCAGCAGCTCCGTCGTCGCGGACGAGAATTCCTGCGTAAAGCCGTCCGCGATGCCGCAAAGCTCCATCCAGGAAAGGGCGCCGTCGTATTCCTCACGCATCAGCGTCCGGTCGAGCGGCGGCTGCTGCGCGCCCATTGGGACGTATTGGCTCATCAGCGAGAACAGCACCGCGCCGCGCGGGAACGCGTCCGCGACCCACTCGATCACGCGCAG
>CAMEMX010000072.1 GCA_945927915.1 uncultured Clostridia bacterium | reverse complement strand
GTGCTGCAGCCCGGCGACGAATTCTATTCCATCGACGGCGAGCGCGTCTATGTCGGCAGCGACATCACCATGCTGCTCGACCGCGAAAGCTCCGGCGTGCATGACCTTGTGGTCATCCGCGACGGGGAGAAGGTCACGCTCAACGATGTGACCATGCAGCGCGACTACGGCACGGGCGAGCAGAAATATTATGGCTTCACCATCGACATTACGGAAAAGAGCTTCGGTGGGGTGCTGTCCTACTCGTGGAACACCTGCCGGGACTTTGTGCGCATGGCGCGCATGGGGCTGTCCGACCTGTTCACGGGCCGTGCCGGCCTGAAGGATATGGCAGGCCCGGTGGGCATCGTCTCCGTCGTGACGGAGCAGAGCGCGAAATCCGAGTCGGTCGGTGAGGGCGTTTTGTATGTGCTTTATATGTTCGCCCTGATCGCCGTCAACCTCGCGGTGATGAATCTTCTGCCCATCCCCGCGCTCGACGGCGGACGGGTGGTCTGCCTTCTCGTGACGGCGGCTGCGGAAAAGCTCCTGCGCCGCAAGCTTAACCCGAAATATGAGGCGTATCTGAACGCTGCGTTCATGATCGTACTGCTGATCGTGATGGCGCTGATCACCTTTAAGGATATTTTCCAATTATTCACCTGACGAGGAAGACAAATGACAAGACAAATCAAGGTCGGCGGCGTGCCGGTGGGCGGCGGCGCACCTGTTTCCATCCAGTCCATGCTCAACACCGCCACAACGGACGTCGAGGGCAGCCTTGCGCAGCTTCGCGCGCTCAAGACTGCCGGCTGCGAGATCGCGCGGCTTGCCGTGCCGGATATGGCTGCGGCGGAGGGCTTCCGCCATATTGCGGAGCAATCTCCGCTGCCGCTGGTCGCGGACATCCATTTTGACTACCGACTTGCCATCGCGGCGGCGGAGGCCGGCGCGGCGAAGATCCGCATCAATCCCGGCAACATCGGCGGCGAGGAGCGCGTCAAGGCGGTCGTCGACTGCTGCAAAATGCACCATATCCCCATCCGCATCGGCGTCAACGGCGGCAGTCTCGACAAGCGGCTGCTGGAAAAATACGGTCATCCGACGCCGGAGGCGCTCGTCGAGAGCGCGTTTGAGCATATTGCGCTTTTGGAAAAATACGGCTTTACGGACATCTGCGTGTCGATGAAGTCCAGCTCGGTGCCGCTCATGATGCAGGCTTACCGCCTGATGCACGAAAAATCGGACTATCCCCTCCATGTCGGCGTGACCGAGACGGGCACGGAGTACATGGGCACGGTCAAGTCCGCCATGGGCATCGGCGGTCTGCTGTGCATGGGCATCGGCGACACGATCCGCGTGTCCCTGACGGCTGACCCCGTGCGCGAGGTCGTCGCTGCAAAGGCGATCTTAAAGGCGGCGGGACTGCGCAGGGGCGGCGTGAACCTGATCTCCTGCCCGACCTGCGGCCGGACGAAGATCGACCTCATCGGCCTTGCCAACCGCGTGGAGCAGGCGCTTGCCGACTGCGGCAAGGAGCTGACCGTCGCGGTCATGGGCTGCATCGTCAACGGCCCCGGCGAGGCACGCGAGGCGGACGTCGGCATCGCCGGCGGCGACGGCTGCGGCGTGCTGTTCGTCAAGGGCGAGCTGCGCGAAAAGCTGCCCTATGACGAGCTTCTACCGGCGCTGTTACGTTACATAGACAAGCTTTAGGAGAAGAAGATGAGCACATTCCCTTTTCTGGAAATGTTTTTTGAATATCAGCCGGACGAACCGCTGCGCGAAGCGCTGTCGCAGGCGGCGGTCAGTCATGCCGAGATCGACCGGGACAACCGCTCCGTCATGCTGACGCTGCAAATGCCGGCCTATCTTCCGGCGCAGGCGCTTGCGCAGACGGCGCAGGCGCTTTGCGCGTTGTACGGCCTGCGCAGCGTGACCATCGCGCCGCATTTTCCGGCGGAGGCGCTGCAGCTTCTCGACGGGCAGGAGCTTTCGCGCCTGATCGTTTCGCGGTTTTCGCCCGCGGCGGCGATTTTGGCGGGCTGCCGCTGGGAGCTTTCCGCGGGAGAGAGCGCGCTGCACCTGCGTGCCAACGGCAAGGATCTGCTTGCGCCGCACCTGTCCGCCGTGGAAAGCTATATCCGCGACCGCTTCGGCGTTGAGACGAAAATTCAGGTCGTCGCGGGCAGCGAGCTGAGCGGCGAGGCGCTCTTTGCCGAGACCGAGCGCCTGCGCCGCGAGGCCGCGCGCGACCTGCCGGCGATGCCTGCCGCCGCTCCCTCCGGCGAAAAGAAGGCGGAGCAGCCGCAGCAGGCGCTCTTCGGCAAGCCCTTCAAGGGCGCCGCGACGCCGATGCGCGAGATCACCCTCGACCGCCAGAGCGAGCGCGTCATCGTCGAGGGCAGGATCTTTGCCGTCGACCACCGCGAGATCAACAAGCGCGCCGCGACCGTCGTCGCCTTCGACATGACGGACTATACCGGCTCCGTCCGCATCAGCGATTTCCTCAAGGGCGACACCGCCAAGCCCATCACGGACACGATCAAAAAGCCCGGCCTCTGGGTGCGCGTGCAGGGCAAGGTGGACTATGACAACTACGCCAGGGAGCTGGTCATCCGGCCCTACGGCATCATGCGCATGGACGCGCCGCAGCGGCAGGACACCGCGCCGGAAAAGCGCGTCGAGCTGCACCTGCACACCACGATGTCCATGATGGACGCGCTGACCAAGACCGGCGAGGCCGTTGCAACGGCTGCCCGCTGGGGGCACAAGGCCATCGCCATCACCGACCACGGCGTAGCCTCGTCCTTCCCGGATGCACTCAAGGCCAGCAAGAACAAGGTCGCAGGGACGGACAAAAATATCAAGATCCTCTACGGCTGCGAGGGATATTATGTAAATGACGTCGACGACCGCATCGCCGTCCACGGCGAAAAACGCATGGAGCTGGAGGGCGAATTTGTCGCCTTCGACCTGGAGACGACGGGACTGTCGTCGTTCAACGACGTTATCACGGAGATCGGCGCGGTCATCCTGCGCGGCGGCGAGGTGGTCGACACCTTCCAGACCTTCGTCGACCCGAAGCGCCGCCTCGACCCGGAGAACATCAAGCTCACGGGCATCACCGACGCGATGCTCAAGGGTGCGCCGGACATCAGTGAGGCGCTGCCGGAATTTCTGCGCTTCTGCGGCGACCGTCCGCTCGTGGCGCACAACGCCGACTTTGACGTCGGCTTCCTGACGGCGGCGTGCGAGAAGCTGGGTATCGGTTTTGACCCGACCTATATCGACACCCTCGTCCTGTCGCAGAACCTGATGCCCCAGCTTTCCAAGCACAAGCTGAACATCGTAGCCGACGCCCTGAGCCTGCCGGACTTCAACCACCACCGCGCCTCGGACGACGCGCTGACGTGCGGCTACCTCTACCTGCGCTTTGCCAAGATGCTGGCAGAGCGCGGCCTGAACGACATTCAGGACATCAACGCCGACATGGTCGCGCTGCGCTCCGGCGGCAGGATCACCGACCGCCGCGCCAAGCACATCATCGTCTTTGCCAAGAACCAGACGGGTCTGCGGAATCTGTACCACCTGATCTCCGACGCCCACCTCAAATATTACAAGCGCAACCCGCGTATGCCGAAATCGCGCCTGACGGAGCTGCGCGAGGGCCTCATCATCGGCTCCGCCTGCGAGGCCGGCGAGCTGTTCCAGGCGATCCTCGCCCACAAAAGCTGGGCGGAGCTGAAGCGCATTGCCTCGTTCTACGATTTTCTGGAGATCCAGCCGCTGAGCAACAACCGCTTCATGCTCGCAGACGGCCTTGCCAAGGACGAAGAGCAGCTGCGCGACTTCAACCGCACCATCGTGCGCCTCGGAGAAGAATTGGGCAAGCCCGTCTGCGCGACGGGCGACGTGCATTTCCTCAACCCGGAGGACGAGATCTACCGCCGCATTCTGCTGGCGACGAAGGGCTTTTCCGACTGCGACCGCGAAAATCCGCTCTATTTCCGCACGACGGACGAGATGCTGGAGGAATTTTCCTACCTCGGCGCGGACAAGGCGTTTGAGGTCGTCGTGACGAATCCGAACGCCATCGCGGATATGTGCGAGACCGTCCGCCCCCTGCCGAACAACCTCTTCCCGCCGAAGATCGAAAACTCCGTGGAGGACTTAAAATCGCTGGTCTACGGCAAGCTGCACCGTCTCTACGGCGAAAACCCGCCGGAGCTGGTCACCAAGCGCGTCGAGACGGAGCTGCACGACATCATCACCTGCCACTATGACGTCATCTATATGTCCGCGCAGAAGCTCGTGCAGAACTCGCTGGAAAACGGCTATCTCGTCGGCTCGCGTGGTTCGGTCGGCTCGTCGCTGGTGGCCTATATGTCCGGCATCACGGAGGTCAACTCCCTGCCGGCGCATTACCGCTGCCCGAAGTGTAAATACTGCTCGTTCGATGTGCCGGAGGGCATCAACTGCGGCGCCGACCTGCCGGACGCCGTCTGCCCGGAGTGCGGCGAAAAGCTCGACAAGGACGGCTTCAACATCCCGTTCGAGACCTTCCTCGGCTTCGGCGGCGACAAGGTGCCCGACATCGACCTCAACTTCTCCGGCGAATACCAGTCCAGAGCGCACGCCTACTGCGTTTCGATGTTCGGCGCGAGCCACGTCTTCCGTGCCGGCACGATCGGCACCGTCGCGGAGAAGACCGCCTTCGGCTATGTCAAAAAATTCCTCGCGGAGCGGAACATGACCGTCAGCCGCGCGGAGGAAAACCGCCTTGCCGCCGGCTGTGTCGATGTGCGCCGGACGACGGGTCAGCACCCCGGCGGCCTCGTTGTCATCCCGCAGGAGAACGAGATCTGGGATTTCTGCCCCGTGCAGCACCCCGCCGACGACGTGAACACGGACATCATCACGACCCATTTTGAATATCACTCGATGGAGGCAAATCTGCTCAAGCTCGATATGCTCGGTCACGATGACCCGACGATGATCCGCATGATGGAGGATCTGACGGGCGTCAACGCCCAGAAGATCCCCCTGGACGACAAGGATACCATGTCGATCTTCGTTACGAGCAAGGTGCTCGGCTATGAGAACGACCCCATTCTGGGGCCGACGGGCGCGGTCGCCATCCCCGAATTCGGCACGAGCTTCGTGCGCGGGATGCTGGTCGACACAAAGCCCGACCAGTTCGACACCCTCATCCGACTGTCCGGCTTCTCCCACGGCACGGACGTGTGGCTCGGCAACGCCAAGGATCTCATCCTCAGCGGTACGGCCACCGTCGGACAGGCCATCGGCTGCCGCGACGACATCATGCTCTATCTCATCAAGTGCGGAATGCCCGAAAAACGCGCCTTCAAGATCATGGAGTCCGTCCGTAAGGGCAGGGGACTGCCCGACGGCGCGGAGCAGGAGATGATCGACCACGGCGTGCCGGAATGGTACATCGGCTCGTGCAAGAAGATCCAGTACCTCTTCCCCAAGGCGCACGCCGCCGCCTACGTCATGATGGCCTTCCGCATCGCGTGGTTCAAGGTGCATCATCCGCTGGCATTTTACGCGGCGTATTTCTACCGCCGCAGCCAGAAGGACGGCTTTGACGCGGTGATGATGACGCACGGCATGGAGACGGTCAAGGCGCATATCAAGGCGATCTCCGGCAATCCCGACCGCTCCGCCAAGGACGACGACCTGCTGACCACGCTGGAGGTCTGCTATGAGTTCTATCTGCGCGGCTTCGAGTTCGCGGACATGAGCCTGTACGAGTCCGAGGCGACGAAATTCGTCATCAAGGACGGCAAGCTCCTGCCGCCGTTCGTCTCCGTCTCCGGCCTCGGCGAGACAGCAGCGTGGGACATTTGCAGCGGGCGCGAGGGCAGAGCGTTCGTCTCCATTGAGGAATTCGCCGCCGCCTGCCCGAAGGTCTCCAAGACGCACATCGAAAAGCTGAAGGAGGCCGGCGCGTTCGGCGATCTGCCGGAGAGCACGCAGATGACGCTTTTTTAAGGTTTTTCACAAAAAATGCCCCATGCTTTCGTGCAGAATCACAAAGAATCGCGTGAAAAGCGAAAATCGGTTGCCGTTTTTGCGGTTTTGCGCTATACTTAACCTACCAAACTTTTATAATGAGGAGAGTGTATCATGCAACAGCTTGATAAACAGTTCCATATTCACTGCGTCGAGGGCGACGTCGGCCGTTACTGCATCCTCCCCGGCGACCCCGGCCGCTGCGAGTCCATTGCAAAGCTCTTCGACAACCCCGTGCATATCGGTCAGAACCGCGAGTACAATATCTATACCGGTACCCTGCTGGGTGAAAAGGTCAGCGTCTGCTCCACCGGCATCGGCGGCCCGTCGGCCTCCATCGCGATGGAGGAGCTGCACAACATCGGCGCCGACACCTTCATCCGCGTCGGCACCTGCGGCGGCATCAATCTGGACGTCCAGTCCGGCGACGTCGTCGTTGCGACGGGCGCCATCCGCTTTGAGCATACCTCGATGGAATATGCGCCGATCGAATACCCCGCCGTTGCCAACCTCGACGTGACCATCGCCCTGCGTCAGGCATCGCTCGCCATGGGCAAGCGCACCCACGTCGGCGTCGTGCAGTGCAAGGACGCGTTCTACGGTCAGCACAGCCCGGCGAAAATGCCCGTTTCCTACGAGCTGCTGCAAAAGTGGGAGGCGTGGAAGCGCCTCGGCGTGCTTGCCAGCGAGATGGAATCCGCCGCCCTGTTCGTCGTGGCCGACGCCCTCGGCTGCCGCTGCGGCTCGTGCTTCCATGTCATCTGGAACCAGGAGCGTGAGGCTGCCGGCCTCGACCAGAAGATGAGCGAGGACACGTCCTCCGCCGTCCGCGTCGGCGTCGAAGCGCTCAAGCTGCTGATCGCGCAGGATAAGGCAAACAACAAATAATCGGAACTTTTTTCGACACGGCTCGTCGAAAGAACGGAAAGGAAGTGACAGATATGGGACGCTACTGGTGGACGGTGTGGATCAAGGTCGCCGTGCTGGCGGTCGCGCTGTTTCTGGCGTATCAGTTCGTCAGCGGCATCGTGAAGGACACCTTCGAGCCCTATCTGCTCAGTGAACACGTGGAGCGGGACACCGAGGAGGACATCGTGCAGAAAATGGTCGACAAGGCGGAGCGCCTTTTCGGCGCGCAGATCGACTATGAGAATTTCATCTTCGACTTTGCCAACGGCTTCGCACAGAAGATGATGGAGGAGTCCGACGCGGAGCATCATGTGATCTCAGAGCCGCTGTCATAGCGAA
>CAMEMX010000071.1 GCA_945927915.1 uncultured Clostridia bacterium | reverse complement strand
ACGGTCGTCAGGACGAAGACCGTCCAGATCTTTTTCTCCGACCAGCCGCACATCTCGAAGTGATGATGGATGGGCGCCATCTTGAAGATGCGCTTGCCGTGGGTCAGCTTGAAATAACCGACCTGCAGAATGTCCGACAGCGTCTCGATGATGTAGATCAGACCGACAAGCAGCAGCACGAGCGGCATATCCAGAGCAAAAGCCATGCCGACGACCGCACCGCCGAGGAACAGCGAGCCGGTGTCGCCCATAAAGACCTTCGCCGGGTAGAAATTATAGCACAGGAAGCCCGCAAGGCCGCCCACCAGCGCAGCCGGGAAGGTCGCAAGGCCGACGCGCTTCATGGACATCGACACGAGGACGAAGAAGATCATCACGGGCGTCGTCACGCCGGAGGCAAGGCCGTCGATGCCGTCGGTCAGGTTGACCGCGTTGACGCAGCCGACGATGGCAAACACCGCGACGGCAAGGTACAGAACCGGCGGCACATGGGCGACGGGTTCGGCGACAAACGGGATGTAAAGGTCATAGTGCAGCGTGTCCGTCAGATACATGAGCAGCAGGAAAACGCCCGCAGCAAGCACCTGCAAAATGAGCTTCTGCATACCGGTCAGACCGAGGTTGCGCTTTTTTTTGACCTTGATAAAGTCGTCGTAGAAGCCGATCAGGCCGAACATCAGCGCCAGCGCCAGCACGAGCAGGTGCGAATAATCGCCCGTTTTGTGCATCGCGTACCAGCCGGTCGCAATGCAGAGCAGCGAGGCGGCGATAAACATCAGGCCGCCCATCGTCGGCGTGCCCGCCTTGCCGTTGTGCCACTTCGGGCCGACCTCGCGGATCGACTGTCCCGCCTTGAGCGCACGCAGCGCGGGGATCAGGAGCTTGCCGAGCAACAGCGCCGTCAGAAATCCGGCAGCGACCGAGATGAGTACCATAAGAAGCGGTGTATCCATACATTTATCCTCCAATTTATCCTTCGTTAAACAGCAGGCTGAGCACGCGTTCCATCTTCATGCCGCGGCTGCCCTTGACAAGCAGCGTATCGCCCGGCCGGATAGTCTTCCGCAGCGCCTGCACCAGCGCCTCATGCGTTGCAAAGCACTGCGCCTGCGCCATGCCCGCCGACTGCGCACCGCGGACGTATTCCCCGCTGCACGCGCCGTAGGCAAAGAGTGCGTCCGCCGACTGCGCGGCGGCCTGCCCGACCTCAAAATGCGCCTGCGGCGCAAAATCGCCCAGCTCCAGCATTCCGCCGAGGATGGCGATTTTCCTGCCGTGCGCGGCTTTGAGCACCTTGAGCGCCGCGCGCATGGATTCCGGCCCGGCGTTGTAGCAGTCCTCGATGATGTGCAGTCCGTCGCGGCTGTACTGCCTCTGGCGCATTCCGGTGTTGCGGAAATCCGCCAGCGCTGCCGCCATTGCCTCCGGCGCAATGCCGCATTGCAGGCCGACCGTGATCGCTGCCAGCGCGTCAAGCACATAGTGCTCGCCCGTGACGGGCAGCTCCACGTCAAACGTTTGCCCGAAGCCCGTAACGGTAAAAGAGGTCTTTTCCTCCCCCACGCGGACTTTTTCGGCGCGGACGTCGTTATTTTCGTTCCGTCCGAAGGTCAGGGCGTGATACTGCTGCGCAACGCCGCGCAGCATATCGTCATCGCCGTTGAAGACAGCGACGCCGCCGGGACGCAGACCCTCCAGCATTTCGAGCTTTGCCCGCAGGATGCCCTCGCGGGAGCCGAGATTTTCAATGTGCATCGTGCCGACGTTCGTGATGACGGCGATGTCCGGCTGCGCGATGCGCGTCAGGCAGGACAGCTCGCCGGCGTGGTTCATGCCCATTTCGATGACAGCGGCCTCGCAGTCGGGCGTCAGACCGAGCACCGTCACGGGAAGGCCGATGCCGTTATTGAAATTCTCCGCCGTCTTCTGCGTGACATAGGCCGCGGAGAGCACCGCGGCGGTCATCTCCTTCGTGGTGGTCTTGCCCACGCTGCCCGTAATGCCGACGCAGCGCACCTTGAGCTGCGCACGGCGGCAGCGGGCGATGTCCTGCAGGGCGGTCTCCGTATTTTTCACATAGATCGCAGGAATATCTGCGCTCAAAGCCTCGCTTGCCAATACCGCCGCTGCGCCCTTTTCCATGGCGGCACGGGCAAAGTCATGCCCGTTGCGTGCGCCGACGAGGGCGACGAACAGCTCGCCTGACTGCAGCCGGCGGGTGTCAAAGTTGGCGCCGGAGAAAGCGACGTTTTCATATTCCGGCGCGACGCTGCCGCCGCACCATTGCGCCGCCTGTTTCAGTGTGATCGTTCCATTTCGCATAGCGCCGCCGCGACCTCCTCACGTTCGTCCAGATGCGTTTTTTCCGTACCGAGGATCTGATATGTCTCATGTCCTTTTCCGGCGAGCAATACTATATCATCTTTTTGCGCAGAACGCAAGGCGGAACGAATTGCCAGACGGCGATTTTCTTCCACAATAAAGGGGGTTTTGGCCCCTTTCATACCGTTTAGGATGTCTTCGATGATCGCCATTGGCTGTTCCGTGCGCGGATTGTCCGAGGTGACAAAGACAAGGTCGGCATTGTCCGCGGCGATTTCGCCCATCTGCGGGCGCTTGCTCCGGTCGCGGTCGCCGCCGCAGCCGAACACGAGCAAGATCCTTCCCTTGCAGAAATCGCGCACCGAGCGCAGTACGTTCTCCAGCCCGTCGGGTGTGTGCGCATAGTCGATGAGGACGGTAAAGTCCCTGCCCGGCGTCGGGACGACCTCGATGCGACCCTTGACGCCCTTTGCCGCAGAGAGCGCCTGCACCGCCTCCGGCAGCGCAATGCCGAGCGTGCGCGCGATGCCGAGGGCGACGAGGGCGTTGCTGACGGTAAAGCGGCCGGGGATGCCGAGGCGCAGCGCGGCGCACGTTTCGCCCTCGCAGACGGTCATCGCGATATGATCCGCGCCGAGGCTCACATCGCGCGCGGTCAGCTCCGCTTCGGGACGCAGGCCGACCGTGTGGCATTGGCAGGTCGCCTGCGCCATCATATATTCGGTGTTCTTATCGTCCAGGTCGAACACGCCCTCCTTGCAGCGGCGGAAGAGCTGCGCCTTTGCGTCGCGGTAGTTCTCCATCGTGCCGTGGAAGTCGAGGTGATCGACGGTCAGATTCGTGAACGCGCCGACACGGAATCGGACGCCGTCCACGCGGTGCAGCGCAAGAGCGTGGGAGGATACTTCCATCACGACATGGGTGCAGCCGGCCTCGCGCATTTGCGCAAGCAGCCCCTGCAGGGCAAAGCTCTCCGGCGTGGTGCGCTCCGTCTCAAGCGTCCGGTCGCCGATCATGTTGCAGATCGTGCCGATCAGACCGACCTTCGCGCCCAGCGCGGTTTCCAGCAGCGCCTTGAGCAGATAGGTCACGGAGGTCTTGCCGTTCGTGCCCGTCACGCCGATGACCTGCATGGACGCCGACGGGTCGCCGTACCAGTTCACGCCGAGCTGCGCCAGCGCCTCACGCGAGGACGCAACACGCACCCACGGCACATCGGCGGGCATTTCCCTCTCGCACAGCACGACGGACGCGCCGCGCGTGACCGCGTCGGGGATGTAGCGGTGACCGTCCGTGGCATAGCCCGGAACGGCGACGAACATCCCGCCCTTCTGCACGGTATTCGAGGCATAGCTGACCCCGGTGATCTCCATATCCATGGGTGCGTTCGTCTCCAGCACCCCGATGCCTTTCAGCAGCGCTTGCAGCTTCATAGTTTCTTCTCCAGTAATTTCTCAGTCCATATCGGTCGTATCGGCAAAGATCACGGTGATCGTCGTGCCGCGGTCGACCTCCGTCTCCGCAGGGATGCTCTGGTCTGTCACGACGACGTGCCAGGCGTCCAGATCCGTGCCCTTCGCCTGCAGATACAGGCCACGGTCGGACAGCGCCTGCGTCGCCTGCGCAACGGTCATACCCATCAGGTTCGGCACCGTGACCTTATCCGTCGGCATGGAATCGTCGGTATACAGCAGGACGGTCGAGTGTCCGGGCACTTCCCTGCCCGCCGCGGGGATCTGGCTGACGATCCTGTCGCCGTCGCCGATGACGCGGTAGTCCAGATAGGCGGCATCGAGGGCGCTCGCGGCCTCGCTCTCGGTCATGCCCTTGACGTCGGGCATGAAGACATTGACGCGGTACATATCCTCGTCGTCGTACTGCGGCTCGACGCCCAGATACGGTAGGATGTCCTCAAACACTGCCGCGACCGTCGGCGCAGCCATAACGCCGCCCGACACATATTGACCGCTTTCCTGGTTGGGCGTGTCGAGAGCGATCAGCACCACATAACGCGGGTTCTCCATCGGCGCGATGCCGACAAAGGAGACGATCTTATCGTTGGTATATTCGCCGTTTTCGTCGATCTGGTCGGTTTTTTCCGCCGTGCCGGTCTTGCCGCCGATGCGGAAGCCGACGACCTTGGCGTTTTTCGCCGTACCCTGCGTCACGACGGATTCGATCAGCTCGCACATCGTCGCGGAGGTCTCCTCGGAGATGACCTGACGGATCACGGTGCGCTCGTTCTTCTCGATCACGTTGCCTTCGTCGTCGAGCACCTCGGAGACAATATACGGCTCAAGCAGATATCCGCCGTTGACGACCGCGCCGATGGCGCGCACGAGCTGGATCGGCGTGGGCTTGACGGTCTGACCGAAGGAGGTCGAGATCAGGTAGCTCGTGCCGTAGAGAGCGTAGTCCGTCAGACGCTGCTTGCTGTGGAAGATGCCGCCGGCTTCGCCGGGCAGGTCAACGCCCGTCGTCTCCATCAGACCGAAGGCGCGGCAGTAGTCATAGAGCGTTTCGCCGCCGATCATCAGACCTATGTGACCGAAGGCGATGTTGCAGGATTTTTGCAGCGCCTCGGCGGTCGTTTCGCTGCCGTGACCGTTGTGCTGCCAGCAGTTAAGCGGCTGGGAGCGTCCCTCGAATTTCTCGACGCCGCCGCAATAGAAGGTATCCTCCAGCGAGACCGCGCCGGAATCGAGGCCGGCTGCCAGCGTAATGATCTTAAAAGTCGAGCCCGGCTCATAGCCATCGCAGACGCAGCGGTTTCGCCACTGCTTCAGGCGTGCCGCCGCCATCGCCTCGTTGTATTCGGCGATGGCTGCCTTGCGTTCTTCCGTCCCCTCCGGGTATTTGAGCGCGCCGGTGTACATCTCCTCCAGCGCCGCGCTCTGCTCGGTGTCGAAGATCTCGAGATAGCTGTTCGGATCATAGCCGCCGAGCGTCGCCATGGCGAGGATCTCGCCCGTCTGCGCGTCATAGACGATGCCGAACGCGCCATTGAGCACGTCATAGCGGTCGATGGCGTCGAGCATCTGCTTTTCCAGCGCGCGCTGCACCGTCAGGTCGATGGTGAGCACGAGGTTGTCGCCGTCGCTCGCCTCATAGTATTTTTCAAAGGAATAGAGCATCTCCGTCTCGTTGTTGCCCTTTGTGGTGATGACGGCGCCCGCCGTTCCCTCCAGCTTTTCGTTATAGTATGCCTCCAGTCCCTCCGAGCCCTTGTTCTCTGTGTTCGTAAAGCCCAGCACCTGCGAGGCTGTCTCGTGGTTGGGATAATAGCGCTGGGAGTCCGGCTCCAGATGCACGCCGATGATCCTGTTCTCGCTCAGGAAAGCGCGCACCTCGTCGCACACGTCCTTCCCCTGCCGGCGCTTGAGCATCTTATAGCGCATATTGGTGTCTTCTGCCTGCTTTTTGATGAAATCCTCGTCGATATCGAGAATACGCGCCAGATTTCTGGCCAGAAAATCAATGTCCACGTTGTTCTGCGACAGCTCCAGCGGGTCAAGGAAGATGTTTTCCACGCTGGTAGAGGCCGCGAGAACGTCCATATTGCGGTCATAGATCGTGCCGCGCGAGGCCGTCACGCTGGTGCTGCGGGTCTGGTTGCTGATGGCCTTGGCCTGATAGTATTCATGGTCGACCAGCATCAGCTTGACAAGCCGCCCCGCCAGCACGCCGAAGCAGACGACGCCCAGCAGGATCATCAGCGCAAGAACGCCCTTGCGCACATAGGTGTTGCTGACGCTCTCCCTTTTCCTGCGACGGCGCGGGCTTTTTCTTCTTGGATCGTTTCGTTTCATTTCCGACCTCCGGACAAGGCTATGCTCAAAAACATGGGCGGCAATTTGGATTCACCGCCCATGCTGCTTGTTCACTATATGTCGCGCACTACGAGAAGTATTCCACAACATCGCTGATGACGCCGTAGAACGCGTCGTAGATCTGTTCAAACAGGTTGCGCTCCTCCTGCACCTCGCCCAGCTCTACGCTGTCGCCCGCGGCGACCTCAACATAGACGATCTGCGACGGCAGCGGCTGGCGCATTCCCAGCTCCAGCGCGCGTGCCTCGATGGCCTCGAGGTCGAGGGAGTTTTCATACTGCGAGCGCAGGCGCTGCTGCTCCTCGGTCAGCAGCGTTTTTGTCTCCTTCAGGTCGCTGACCGCGCTCTGCGCCTCATACAGGCGCACATAGCTGAAGATGACCAGAAAGAGCATCACGACGGCGACCGCCGTGCCAAGCACGGTAAACGGCGCGATCGCAAGGCGGGTCTTGACACGTCGGACGGGCTTGGCACGCTCCGGCGCATCGGGCAGGCGCTCCGGCTGCCGTAAAGGGCGCGCGGTATTATCACGCACGCTATGCAGATCATAGGCCGCAGAGCCGTTGGTGCGGTATTCATCATATTTCGGCATGATTCGCGCCTCCTTTTCGTTACAGCTTCTCCGCTACACGGAGCTTTGCGCTTCTTGCGCGCGGATTTTCCTCCAGCTCACGCGCGCCGGAGACGATCGGCTTTCGCGTGACGACGCGGACGAGCGGCTTTTTGCCGCAGACACAGACCGGGAACTCCGGCGGGCAGGTGCAGCCGCGTGAAGCAAGCTGCATCTCGCTCTTGACGATGCGGTCTTCGAGCGAATGGAACGTGATAACCGCAAGACGACCGCCCGGCTTCAAGCGGGAGAAGGCGGTGCGCATGAGCTTGCTCACCGCGCCCAGCTCGTCGTTGACGGCGATGCGGATGGCCTGAAAGCTGCGCTTGGCAGGGTGCTGCTTTTCGCGCAGCGCCTGCGGCGGCATGGCCGAGCGGATCACATCGACCAGCTCCAGCGTTGTTTCGATGGGGGCTCTCTCGCGGCGGCGGACGATGGCGGCGGCGATCTGCGGCGCATAGCGTTCCTCGCCGTATTCATAGAGGATGCGGCGCAGCTCCTCGGCAGGCCAGGTGTTCACGACCTCGCAGGCGCTCAGCGCGTCGTCCTTGTTCATGCGCATATCGAGCGGGGCATCTGCCATATAGGAAAAGCCGCGCTGCGCGTCATCGAGCTGCGGCGAGGATACGCCGAGATCAAAGAGCATCCCGTCCACGGCGGCAATGCCCAGTGTGTCCAGGATGCTGTCCAGCTCCGAAAAATTGGAATGCACGGTCGTGACGCG
>CAMEMX010000070.1 GCA_945927915.1 uncultured Clostridia bacterium | reverse complement strand
ACTATCGCAATTCTTCCGCAAAGAACGCCGCAAGCTCCGCGACGCGGCCCTTGGCAAAGGGCGATTCCAGCCCCGCCTCATCGAGCAGGGCGAGGACGGTGTTGCCGGCGGCGTTGTCCAGCAGCTCCTGATAGACGCCGCTGCCGTCGCCGGTCTCCAGCTCGGCCATGTAGATCTGCAGCGCCGCGTCGTTCGAGACGCAATAGCTGATGACATAGAACGGCGCGATGAAGAAATGCTGAACGTCGATCCAGCCGGGGCCGATGACGTCCTCCATGCCCTCGGCGCCCATGCCGAAGCGCTCGTTGCAGTCGTAGAAGATGCGGCTGAGGTTGTCGGCGGTGATCTTGCCGTCGGGCAGCTCATAGACCTGCCGCTCAAACTCGGCGTAGCACGCCTGCGACAGGAAGGTCATCACGGAGTCGGCGAGCTTGGACTTGGTCAGGCTGCGGTGGGTGCGGCTGTCCAGCGGCGCACGGTCGAGGGCGAGGAATTCCAGGCCCTGCGAGAAGATCTCGGCGCAGTCGATCGAGCTTGTTTGGTTGCAGTTGACGAAGCCGTCGACAAAATGGCCGAATTCATGCGTCGCGGTCAGGAAGTCGCCGACCCCGCCCGTGGGCGAGACGTACATGAACGGCATCCCGTAGGTCGGAAGGTAGGTCATGTACGAGCCGGGCATCTTGCTGGGCGAGGACGAGATGTCATACAGGTCATACGCCAGCATAAATTCATACGCCGTGGCGAATGCGCCGCCGAAGCCGTAGGCCGTCTCACCCAGCAGCTCCATCACCTCGGACGCTTCCATCTCCTCATCGTAATCGTTCATCAGCGCGGGATAGAAGAGGTCAGCCATCTCGCGGGCGATGTCGGCGGTATAAAGCTGCGCCTGTTCGGGCGTGTAGTCGCGGTCATAATAATAGGCATAGGCAAATTCGGCGTAGCTGTCATAGCCCAGCTCCTGCGCGATCTCGCGGCGCACCTTGACCAGTGAGGCATAGATCTTCGCCGCCTGCGGCGCATATTTTCTGTAGTAGAGGCGATAGACCGTCATCATCTGGTCATAGTCCAGCTCCGGGTCGTCCAGAAGCTCCGAAACCAGGCGCTCCTCATTCTCCCATGTGACGGTGACGCTGCTCTGCAGCGCCATATAGTCCGTCTGCAGCGCGGCCTCCTTCTGCATCAGCTCGACGACACGGTCGTTGCTGTAGACCGGGAAGCGCTCATAGTAGTCAAAGAAACCGTCGCCGAAATACTCCCATTCCAGCGCGTCGCGTTCGCCGCTTTCCGCCATGGCGAGGAAGCAGCGCTCCGCCGCCTGCTCGACCAGGGGCGACTGCTCGTCGCACCACGCGTTCTCGGCAGTGAAAAATTCGTCGTCCAGATCGAGGGTGTAACGGATGTAGGCATACTGCGCCATCGTCGAATAGGTGACGTATTCGTCCTCGACGGGGTAATAGGCTTCGAGGATCGTTTCGGAGTCCGCGCCGCCGTCGACGAGGGACTGCACTTCGGCAAAGCCGTCGCGCAGGTGCTGCGCGTCCGGGCGCGTATACTCGATGTCACCGAAGCTGCGTGCTTCCTCCGGCGAGGGAAGAAGCCGCTCATAGCGGTCATATGGCACATAGGGCGGGCGCTGCGCAGCCTGCGTCGTCTCGGTCGGCTCCGTGGGGTCATTATCCGGCACGGTCGGCTCCGTCGGGGGCGTGGCGGGCGATTCGTCCTTCCCGGACAGGCCGTAAAGCTCCGAGAACATACAGCCCTGTAAAAGCACGGCCAGCAGGACGAGCAGCGCGATCAGGGTGGTCAGCTTTCTTCTTTTCATGGTCGCATTCCTTTCTCTGTCAGGTTCGTCGGTCAGCGCAGCCGTTCCAGCAGATACTCCGCCAGCTCGCTGAGGTGACCGTCCGCAAAGGGGGATTCCAGTCCCGCCGCCTCCAGAAGGCCGAGCAGCCCGCTTTTGGGCGCGGCCGCCAGCAGCGTCCGGTAGGTCGCAAGGCCGCTGCCGTCGTCGCAGTCGCGGAAATAAAGCTGCAGGGCGGCGTCATTGGAGACGCAATAGCTGACGACGTAAAACGGCGAGGTGAAAAAGTGCTGTATGTCCATCCAGCCCGGCGCCATCAGCGCCTCGCGGCTGTAATAGAAGAGGTCGTATTCCTTGAGGCACTCGACCATCAGGGCGTTGAAGCCCTCGAGATTCAGCTCGCTCTCCGGCAGCTCGTAGGCGCGGCGCTCAAACTCTGCGTAGGCCGCCTGCTGCAAAAACACCATGACGCAGTCGGCCAGCTTCGCCTTCACCATCCGGCGCTGCGACACGGGGTCGAACGCCGGGCTGTTGAGCGAGAGCAGCTCCATCCCCTGCGAGAAGACCTCCGAGCAGTCGGCGGAGCGCGTCATGCCGAAGTTTACATAATCTTGTACAAAATGTCCGAACTCGTGCATCGCCGTCAGATAATCCGTGGACAGCCCCGTGGGCGAGAGATAGAGGAAGGGCATCTCCTGCGCGGGCAGGTAGGTCACGTACGAGACAGGCAGCTTACTGTCCGACGCGCTCAGGTCATACAGGCCGTAGTCGAGCATGAAGCGGCAGGCCTCGGCAAATTCCCCGCCGAAGGCCTCCGCCGTCGTGCGGACGGCCTCAAGGGTCTGCTCCTGCGTAAAGCGCGCCCGCATTCCGCCGCCGCGCCGCCGCGCCAGCTCGGCTAAGGGCGCCATCTCGGCGGCGATCTGCGCCATATAGTCCGCGGCCTGCGCGGGCGTGTAGTCGCGGGAGTAATAGTAGCCGTAGGCGAAGTCGGCATAGCTGTCATAGCCCAGCGCCTGCGCAAGCTCGCGGCGCACAACGATCAGCTCGGCAAAGATCTCCGCCGCCTGCGGCGCATAGGTCTCGTAATAGAGCCGGTAGACCTCGAGCGGGTCGACCGTCTCGTCGCGCAGCAGGTCGTTCACCGGCGTTAACCGCCCGTTCCACGGCACGGTCATGTCGGAAAAAAGGGCCATATATTCGATCTCCAGCGCGGATTCGCGCTGCAAAAGCTCCACCGCCGCGTCGTCCCGAAAGACCGCGTCGGTCAGATCGTCCGTGAAAAAGCCCGCGCCGAAGTGGCGCTCCTCCAACTGGACGCGGCTGTGGCAGAGCATCATCGCCTGGAAGCAGTTCTCCCACGCCTGCTCCACAAGCGGGTACTGCTCCGACAGGTACGCGTATTCTTCGGCGTAGAACGGGTCGCTCAGGTCGAGGGTGTAACGGATGTATGCGTAATGGTACATAGACAGGAAGCTCTCATACGCCCGCTCCACGGGGCGGTAGGCGTTGAGGATCTCCGTCGCTCCCGCGCCGCCGCGCACGATCCGGCCCACCGCCGCAAAGTCGTCGCACAGCGCCTGCGTGTCCGGGCGGTCATATTCGATCTCGTCGAAGGGGACCGGCCCGGTCTCCTCCGGGCGCGAGAAACTGCCGTCCGGCGTATAGGACGGATGCTCCACGGTGGGATACTGCGCGTCGGCCACATAGTCGGTCAGCGGCGTGAGTGCCGGCGAACAGCCCTGCAGCAGCAGGACGAGCGCCAGCAGCAGCGCGAGCAGGGCGGTCGTTTTCCGTTTCGTCATGTTGCTCCCCCCGTCAGAATACCTGTAAGATGCAGCCCTTGAGGTAGGCGGTGTGTCCAGCGGTGAGCAGCGCCGCGTGGTCGCGCGACTGCGTCAGCCGTTCGAGCAGGCGGACGGTGCGTCCGCTGTCCGCCGCGGCCTCGCCGAGCATCTTTTCAAACAGCGGCTGGGTCATAAACTGGCTGCACGAGCAGGTCAAAAGGACGCCGCCCGACTCCGTCAGGCGCATACAGCGCAGATTCAGCTCCTTATAGCCGCGATAGGCGGCCTCCAGCGCGCGTTTGCTCTTGGCAAAGGCGGGCGGGTCGCAGATGACCGTGCCGTAGCGCACGCCCGCGTCGCTCTCACGGCGTACGAGGTCGAAGACGTTCTCGCAGACCGTCTCGACGCGGTCTTGCACGCCGTTGCGCGCGGCGTTGCCGCGCACCATGGCAAGGGCGCTGTCCGACACGTCCACCGCGCGGACGTGCGCTGCGCCGTAGAGCGCGGCATGGACGGCAAAGCCGCCCGTATGGCAGCACAGGTCGAGGACGGTCTTTCCCGCGCAGTAGGGCTTTAAGCGCCCGCGGTTTTCCTGCTGGTCGAGGAAATGACCGGTCTTCTGCCCGTTTTCGATGTCCACCGCCATGAGGGCGTCATGCTCGCGGATCAGAAGCTCCTTTGGGACGGCGCCGAAGACGCAGCGTTTCTCCTGCGCCATGCCCTCCTTCTCGCGCACGGGCACGTCGTCGCGCTCGTAGATGCACTGCGGTGCGAAGATCTCACGCAGGGCATCGAAGATCAGCGCCTTGCGCCTGTCCATGCCGAGGCAGACGATCTGCACGGACAGGCAGGCGCCGAATTTGTCCACCGTCAGGCCGGGCAGGCCGTCGGCCTCCCCGAAGACCACGCGGCAGGCGTTTTCAAAGCCGAGGGCGCGGCGGTTTTCCCACGCGGCGCGGAGGCGGCGCAGGAAAAAGCCGGCGTCCGGCTGCTCGCCCCGCTCGCGTGAGAACACGCGCACGGCGATCTTCGACCGGCTGTTGAAAAAGCCGAGGGCGAGGAAGCGGCAGCGGCTGTCGAGCACCTCGACGACCTCGCCGTCCATGCAGCGGTCATCCACCCAGTCGATCTCGTTGTCAAATACCCAAAGCCCGCCGCCGAGAAGCTCCTTTTCCTCCCCGCGCCGCAGGCAGACCTGTCCGATCGTCATATTGCCTCCGAAAACGCGCCCACGCCGGAGCGCAGATTATTTTATTGATTATAACATATTTTTTCGCGTTTGCACAGTCGGAAAAGACATCCCTGTGGAAAATGTAGAATTTTTTTCGGGCGGCGACGCATCGCGGCCCCGGTTTCCATAAAATACGCACAGAAATCTGTGCATAACCCTGTGAAATTGTTGAAAACTCAGCCCCTTGCAGCCCCCGCCCTGTGCAAAATTGTGGTATTATGTCTACCGAAGCGCCATCGGTTGTGGTTTTGGCGGTTTTGCCCGTTTTTGTGAAAATGCCGAAAGCGCTTTTGGCGATCTTGCAAAAAAATCCACCGCGCTTATAGCATTTTCCCCGCATTTTTGCTATACTGTATGCTGTATAGTAGCGAAATTATATCATCCGCCCCGTCACGGGGCTGCAGGAGTTTTGGATATGCTCGAATTGCTCTCTCCCGCCGGCTCGGTCGACGCCCTGCGCGCCGCCGTCTGCAACGGTGCGGACGCCGTCTACCTCGGCGTGGAGGCCTTCAACGCCCGCCACGGCGCAAAAAATTTTAAGCTCGACGACCTCGCGGAGGCCGTGCGCTACTGCCATGTGCGCGGCGTGCAGGTACACCTGACGCTGAACACATTGGTGTCCGACCGCGAAATGCCCGAGGCGGCAAAGACCGTCGCCGCCGCTGCAAGAGCGGGCGTCGATGCCTTCATCGTGCAGGATCTCGGAATGCTCGCCCTGTGCCGCAGCATCGCGCCGCGCGTGCCGCTGCACGCCTCGACGCAGATGAGCATCCACTCGCTCGAGGGCGTCAGGGAGGCCGCCGCCCTCGGCGTCAGCCGCGTGGTGCTTGCCCGCGAGCTGCCGCAGAAGGACATCGCCTTCATCTGCCGCAACAGCCCCGTCGAGATCGAGGTCTTCGTCCACGGTGCGCTGTGTATGTGCTACTCCGGGCAATGCTATATGTCCTCGGTCATCGGCAGGCGCAGCGGCAACCGCGGTCAGTGCGCCCAACCCTGCCGCCTGCCCTACGGCTTCGACCGCTTTGAAGAAAAATACCCGCTGAGCCTCAAGGACAACTGCCTCGTGCAGTATGTGCGCGAGCTGGAGCGCCTCGGCGTCGCCAGCGTCAAGATCGAGGGCCGCATGAAGCGGCCGGAATATGTCGCCACCGCCACGCGCATCTACCGCGAGGCGATCGACACCGGCTCCGCCGGCACGGAGAGCCTGCGCGCCCTGCGCGCGGCGTTCTCGCGGCAGGGCTTCACCCAGGGCTACTATCTGGAAAAGGTCAGCCCCGAGATGTTCGGCACGCGCGTTGCCGAAAAGGAGGACAAGGCGCTTTTACAGGCCGCACGCGCCTCCTATGAAAACGCCGAAATGCAGCGCGTTCCCGTCGACTTTTACGCCATCGTCGCCCGCGGGCAGAACGTCATGCTCGCCGTGCAGGACGACCTCGGCAACGTCTGCAAGACGCAGGGCGCACCCGCGCAGGACGCCGTCAGCCGCGAGCTGACGCAGGAGGAGCTGACGGCGCGGCTGCAAAAAACCGGCGGCACGCCCTACCTCTGCCGCACGGTGCGCTGCGTGCTCGAGCGCGGCCTGAGCGTCTCTGCTGCGGAGCTCAACCGCCTGCGCCGCGAGGTTTTGATGCAGCTTTCCGCCGTGCGCGGCAGGAGAAGCGAGCCGGAGCTGGGCGCTTATTCCGAGCCGGCCCGCGTTCCCGGCAGCAAAAATCCCCCGCTTCTGACGATCAGCGTCCGCAAGACCTCGCAGGTCACGGCGCGGCTGCTGGCGCTCAAGCCCGCCGTGCTCTATGTCCCCCTGTCCGAAATTCTCGCGCAGCCGGAGAGCTACCGCGCCCTTGCGGGCCGGCAGACCGTCGCCGCGATCTTGCCGCGTGTCGTGCGCGACGACGAGATGCCGGGCTTTCTTTCCTCGCTGGGCAGGCTCCCGGCCCTCGGCATCCGTCGCGTGCTGACGGGCAATCTCGGTCAGATCCCCGCCGCGCAGTCGCGGGGGCTGGAGGTCGCGGGCGACTTCGGCCTGAATCTCTACAACTCCCGCGCCATGCAGCAGATGCACGCACGCGGCCTCGTCAGCGCGACGGCCTCGTTCGAGATGACCCTGCCGCAGATCCGCGATCTGTCCAAGCCCCTGCCCACGGAGGCCATCGTCTACGGTCGCCTGCCGCTGATGCTGACGGAGCACTGCCTGATGAAAAACCGCGCGGGCATCTGCGCCTGCGAGACGGACTCGACGAAGCTCGTCGACCGCATCGGTGAGGAATTCCGCGTCGTGCGCGACTGCGGCACCTGCCGGAGCGTCCTATTAAACGGCAAAAAGCTCTACCTGCTCGACAAAAAGGACGAGCTGCGCCGCCTCGGCCTGTGGGCGGTGCGCCTGTCGTTCACGACGGAGAACCCCGCCGAGATCGACGGCGTGCTCGCCGCGTGGCGCGGCGAGGCGCATTTTGACCCCGGCGCCTGCACGCGCGGATTGTACCTGCGCGGCGTGGAATAACGCCACATAAAAGTTTCCGATAGGCGGATCGTAGGGCACGACCACTGGGCGTGCCGTCCGCGAAGCGGCAGACCGTGCAGACGAACAGGTTTGTACGGATTTGGCAGTTCCCCGGCGGGGACATGTCCCCGCCCTACAGACGACTTTCGATAGACGGCTGTAGGGATGGGGCATGCCCC
>CAMEMX010000069.1 GCA_945927915.1 uncultured Clostridia bacterium | reverse complement strand
CGCGTTGTCCCCTCGGCGCAGGCGGCGGCGAGGGCGAGCGGCGGCACGAGGTCGGGGATGTCCCGCGCGTCGATGTCGATGCCGTGCAGGCTGCGCGGCCGGACGGTCACGGCGTTATCCCGCCATGCGACCTCCGCGCCGAAGCGGGCAAGAAGGTCTGCGATCCTGCGGTCGCCCTGCGGGGAGTCGGGCGTCAGCCCCGTGAGCGTCATTTCCCCGGAAATTGCACCGGCTGTCAGCCAGAAGGCGGCGTTGGACCAGTCGCCCTCGACCCCGGCGCTGCCGCAGGAGCGGTAACGCTGCCCGGCGGGGATGTGCCAGCCGTTGCCGCGCACTTCGACCGTGATGCCGAAGGTGTGCAGGGCGGCAAGCGTCATGCGGACATAGTCGGCGGACTCTAATGGAGAAGTTAACATAATATCGGATTCCTCGCCGGTCAGTGGCAATGCAAGCAGCAGCCCGCTGATGAACTGGGAGGACACATTTCCCGCCATGCGGTAGGTGCCGCCGGTCAGCTTGCCCTTGCAAAGCACGGTGTCCGCCGTCGGGCGGGAGAGCGCGCACCCGTGCGCCTCCAATTCCTCCCACAGGGGCGAGAGCGGGCGTTCGGGCAGTCTGCCGTGCAGGACGAAGGTCGTCTCGGCGCCGAGGGCGGCGGCGACGGGCAGGAGAAAACGCAGTGTCGAGCCGCTCTCGCCGCAATCGCAGCGGCAGACGGCGGCTTTTTCACGCGGCGCGACATGATAGCCTGCGTTTTGGTAGCTGATGTCCGCGCAGAGCGCGGCAAGGCACGCGGCGGTCGCCTCGATGTCCTTCGACAGCTCCGCGCAGGAGAGGCTCGTTGTCCGGTCTGCCAGCGCCGCGCAGATCAGCAGGCGGTGCGCCTGCGATTTGGAGGCGATGGCGGCGATTTTTCCGCCGAGCGGACGGGGCAAAATGACCTTATCCATGCCGCATCCCCGCTTCGATGACGGCTTGCAGCTCCGTCACGGGAATTTTTTCCAGCGTGCAGCCGCCGATGGCGCGCGGGACAACGAGCGTCAGGGTGTCGCCGGCGCGCTTTTTGTCGGAAAGTGCCGCGCTTGCAAGGCTCTGCGCGTCAAATGCCGTCTCCGTCGGCAGGCCGAAGGCGCGCAGCACGTCCTCGATCTCCGCCGGGTTCGGGTAGAACGCCCGCGCCATCATTGCCGTACCGATGGCAACGGCCTGCCCGTGCGAGATGGAAAAATCGCTGCATTTTTCGATCGCGTGACCGATGGTGTGGCCTAAGTTGAGCTTCTGCCGCTCTCCCTTGTCGAATTCGTCCGCGCAGACCACGTCGCGCTTGCACTCGACGCAGCGCGTGATGACATATTCGCGGTCAAAGCCCGTCCCGCGCTCGCGCAGATGGGCAAAGAGGCCGGGATCGAACAAAATCGCGGTCTTGATGACCTCGGCGCAGCCGTCGCGGAAGGTGTCTGCGGGCAGCGTGTTCAGCGCGTCGGGGTCGCACAGCACAAGGCTGGGCTGGTGGAACGCGCCGACTAAGTTTTTGCCTGCGGGCAGGTCGATGGCTGTCTTGCCGCCGACGGAGGAATCCACCATCGCCAGAAGGGTCGTCGGCACCTGCACCAGCGGGATGCCGCGCAGATAGGTCGCTGCGGCGAAGCCCGCCAGATCGCCGACCACGCCGCCGCCGAGGGCGACGACCGCGTCCGTCCGCGTCAGGTTCTTTGCCGCGAGGATATTTAACAGGTTTACATAATATTCAACGCACTTACTGCGCTCTCCGGCGGGAACGGAGGCGGTAAACACGCGCAGCCCCGCGGCGGTCAAACTCTGATAGACCTTGGCAAGGTAGAGCGGCGCGACGGTCTCGTCCGTGACGACGAGGACGCTCCCGCCCGTAACGGCGCGCACCTCCTGTCCGATCGCGTTGAGCAGTCCCGCGCCGATCTTGACGTCATAGCTGCGCGAGGCGCAGACGTGAACAGTATTCATCCGACTTCCTCCTTGCGTTTTTTGCCCTCGTCGAGCAGGCGGCAGAGGGTTTCGCGGTCGTCCGACGCCATCGCGTCGCGGTATTGCCGCAATTCGCCGATCAGCGTGTCGATCTCGCGGGTCAGGTTGTCCTTGTTTTCCAGAAACAGCTCCGTCCACATCTGCGGGTTGAGCCACGCGACGCGGGTCAGATCCTTATAGCTGCCGGCGGAAAAGCCCTTGTGCGCGCTCGCGGTCGGGCTTTTGACATAGGCGTTGGAGACGACGTGGGCAAGCTGCGAGGTGAAGGCGATCATCTCGTCGTGCTTTTCCGCCGTGGTGACGGAGAATTGCCCGAAGGCCGGAGGCGCAAGCAGCCTGCACACGCGGTCGATGAGCTGCATATCGTCGAACACGGGCGGCACGAGCACCATCGGCGCGCCCTTAAAGAGGGTCGCGCGGCTGTATTTGAAGCCGGAAAAGTGCGTGCCTGCCATCGGGTGTCCGCCGACGAACAGGAAGCCGTGCTCCCGCGCCAGACGGAAGCCGACGGCGCAGATGTCCCGCTTTGTACCGCAGCAGTCGATCACGACGGCGTTTTTGTCGATGATCTCCGCGTTATCCTCCAAATACTCCGCCGCCGCCTGCGGATAGACCGCCAGAAGCAGCAGGTCGCATTCGGAAAGGTTGTCCTTTGTCAGCGGCGCGTCCACCGCGCCCGCCATCTGCGCGAATTCCGTCACGGAGGTGCTGCGGTTGTGCGCCAGCACGCGCCAGCCGGCGTCGTGATACGCCCGCGCCAGCGAACCGCCGATCAGTCCGAGGCCGACGATGCCGGCGGTCATTGCGCGACCGCCTCTCTGACCACGCGCATCTTCTGCGCAAGCTCAGCAAACTGCTCCGGTTTCAGCGACTGCGCACCGTCACACCAGGCGTGCATCGGGTCATTATGCACCTCGACCATGACGCCGTCGGCGCCTGCGGCCACGGCGGCAAGCGCCATCGACGGGACAAAGCGCACCTTGCCGGTGGCGTGGCTGGGGTCGATGACAACGGGAAGATGCGACATTTCGTGCAGCGCGGGCACGGCGGTGAGGTCAAGGGTGTTGCGCGAGTAGGTGTCAAAGGTGCGGATGCCGCGCTCGCAGAGGATGATGTTCTGATTGCCCTCCGACATGATATATTCCGCGCTCATCAGGAATTCCTTGAGCGTGTTGGCGAGGCCGCGCTTGAGCAGAATGGGCTTGTTCGTCTTGCCCAGCTCCTTCAGGAGGTCAAAATTCTGCATATTCCGCGCGCCGACCTGAATGATGTCGACGTCTTCAAAGAGGTCGAGGTAGTTCGCGTTCATGATCTCCGTGACGATGGGAAGACCGGTGGCCTTCTTCGCCTCCAAAAGCAGGCGGATGCCCTCGCCCTTGAGCCCCTGGAAGTCATATGGCGAGGTGCGCGGTTTGAACGCGCCGCCGCGCAGGATGTCCGCGCCGGCAGCCTTGACCTTCTCGGCGACCTCGATGATCTGCTCCTCGGTCTCGACGGAGCAGGGGCCTGCGATCATGCAGAAGTTGCCGCCGCCGATCTTCGCGTTGCCGACGGTGATGACGGTGTCGTCCGGGTGGAACTGACGGTTGCACTGCTTGAACGGCTCGGTCACGCGCTTGACGGATTCGACGATGTCGAGGCTGGCAAGCAGATCCATGTCGATCTTTCCGGTGTCGCCGATCAGGCCGAGGATGGTATAATCATGCCCATGCGAGATGTGGACGTCAAGTCCCTGCGCGCGCAGCCACGCGATCAAATGCTCCATCTGCGCCTGGGTGGTGCCCTGTCTGAGTACGGTAATCATGGTAATCGGCTCCTTTTTTGAGAATAGAAAAGGCTGCACGAAGGGAAATTCCGTGCAGCCTACAAATGAACGATATGTCGCGTAAGAGGATCTACCGTTTATTTCTGTTTGCAGCACGAATCGCTATTACCGAAGTAATAGAAAAACGTAAAAGCAAACACGAAATAACGCATGAAGATTCTCCTTTCACTTTTTCTCGATTATAGCACGCGAATCTGCGCTTTTCAAGTAGTTTTTTCTTCAAAAGCGTAGAGCGGCTTGATTTTTTTGCGGTAAAGCGTCACCATCATCACGACGGACACCGCAAGAGAGGCGATCTCCGCGATGGGGAAGGCGAACCAGACGGCATCGATCTCACCCGTCAGCGACAGCAGATAGGCGGCGGGCAGCAGCACGACGACCTGACGCGCGATCGAGGTGATCATGCTGTAAACGCTCTTGCCGAGCGCCTGGAACACGCCGCCGAAAATGATGCACGGTCCGGCGAAGACGAAGGGAAGCGACAGCCGCTTTAGCGCGGGCACGCCGACCGTGAGCATCTGCTCGTTGGCGTTGAACAGCGCCAGAAGCTGCTGCGGGAAGAGCTGGAACGCGGCGATGCCGAGGAGCATCAGCGTGGCAGCGCCGAACGCGCCGCAGCGCATGACCTGCATGATACGCTTGGGCTTGCGCGCACCGTAGTTGTAGGCGGCGATGGCGAGGACGGCGTTGTTGATGCCGAACACGGGCATGAAGATGAAACTCTGCAGCTTGAAGTACGCGCCGAACACGGCGGTGCCCAGTTCGCCCAGCCCGACCTGCACCGCCTCAAAGCGCATCAGAATGCGGTTGAAGCCGTAGTACATCGCCGAGCCGATGGCGACCATGATCATCGACGGCACGCCGATGGCGAGGATGCGGCGGATCATCCGCCCTTCGGGGCGGAAGCCGCGCAACTTCAGATGCACGTCGGGATTCTTGCGGATGTTCAGGATCAGCGCCAGCACAAAGGCGACGATCTGGCCGGCGACGGTAGCGACGGCGGCGCCTGCGACCTCCAGGCGCGGCATTCCGCACAGGCCGAAGATCAGGATCGGATCGAGGATGATGTTGATGACGGCGCCGGTGCCCTGCGTGATGAGGGTGTAAGCGGTGCGCCCGGTCGATTGCAGCAGACGCTCAAAGATGATCTCACCGAAGATGCCGAACGAGACGATGGTGATGATGCGAATATAGCTTGTGCCATATGCGATGACGGCGGGATTGTGCGTCTGCGAGCGCATGAACGCCTCCGCGCCGAAGATGCCGAACAGGGCGGCCAGTACCGTGCCGCACAGGGCAAGGAAGAGGCCGTTCAGCGCCGAGCGGTTGACCTCGTCCTGATTTTTCTCGCCCAGAGCGCGCGAGAGCAGGGCATTGACGCCGACGGCGATGCCGGTGGCCACGCCGATCATGATGTTCTGCACTGGGAAGGCAAGGGAGACGGCATTCAGCGCGTCCTGATTGACGTCGGAGATTTTGGCGACGAAGGCGCTGTCGACGACGTTGTAAAGCGCCTGCACGAGCATGGACAGCGCCATCGGCAGCGCCATGGAAAACAGCAGCCGTCCGACCGGTCGCACGCCCATTTTGTTTTCTTTCAACGATTCCATAGTAATTTCACGATTCTCCTGATAATATTCTTAAACGAATCTATTATATGTATATCCGCTGCAAAAAGCAAGGGGAGGAGCCCTGAAAAAGACGGTTTTTCAAGGAAATGTTTTCGTCAAACAGCACAAATTTTGCCGAAGGGGATACCCAAACCGCAGGGCAATATGATATAATGTTAAAATAACTGATAAAAAATAATGGTTACATCGGCAAAGGAGTAGTGTAGTATGACGACCGAGCAGCTTTCCGCGCTGTTATTGACCGATCCTGCCGCGGTCATTGAGAGTGACCGGCAGCATTATTTCGCGCAGATCCATCAGGCGGCGGCGCTGGCGGCGCAGAACGCCGACAAGCGCCCCGTGATCCTGCTGGCCGGGCCCTCCGGCTCGGGCAAGACGACGACCGCTCTGCTCATCGAGCGTGAGCTCGACCGCATCGGCATGGAGACGCACACCCTGCAAATGGACGACTATTTTTCACCGCTGACGGAGCAGGAGCTTGCGCTTCTGAAGGAGAACAAGCTCGATCTGGAGAAGCCCACGCGGGTAGACATTCCGTTTTTCCGTGCGCATCTCGGCAAGATCCTCGCCTGCGAGGAGGTCGAGCTTCCGCGCTACGATTTCAAGACGAGCAAGCGCGTCTTTGACGGCAGAACGCTGCGGCGCAGGCCGGGCGAGCTGGTCATTATGGAGGGCATCCATGCCCTCAACCCCGAGGTCACGGGCTATGACGAGCAGACCACGCGCATCTATGTCTCCGTCCGTACCCGCATCACCGCGCACGACGGTTCGGTTCTTCATCCGTCCAAGGTGCGCCTTGCGCGCAGGCTCCTGCGCGACCACACGGGTCGCGGTCGTGCGCTGACCGAGACGATCGGGATGCGCGAGCGCGTCGACCAGGGCGAGCAGAAGTATATCATGCCCTTCAAGCCCCGCGCCCATTGCAGCGTGGATTCGTTCTACTCCGCCGAGCTGGGCGTCTACCGGCCGTACCTGCTTGCCGATCTGGAGGCGCTTCTGCCGCAGTATCCCGACCTTGCCGATCTGGCGGAGGTCATGCGCGAGCTGCCGGATGTGGATCCTGCGCTGGTGCCGCGCGACTCCCTGCTGCGCGAATTCATCGGCGGCAGCGAGCTGGCCTATTGACCGGAGATCAAGGAGAGATATAAAAATGAAAAAATACATTGTCGCGCTCGACCAGGGCACGACCTCCAGCCGCGCCATCGTCTTTGACCGTGCGCAGAATATCGTCGCCGTCGCGCAGAAGGAGTTCCCGCAGATCTATCCGCGCTCCGGCTGGGTCGAGCACGACCCGATGGAGCTGTACTCCGGGCAGTACGGCGTGATGATGGAGGCCATCGTCCGCGGCGGCATCGACCCGTCGGAGATCGCCGCCATCGGCATTACCAACCAGCGCGAGACGACCGTCGTCTGGGAGAAGGCGACGGGTAAGCCGATCTATAACGCCATCGTCTGGCAGTGCCGCCGCACGGCGGAGCTGTGCGACCGCCTGCGTGCCGAGGGCTGGGAGTCGTACATCAAGGAGAAGACGGGCCTTGTGCTCGACGCCTATTTTTCCGCGACGAAGATCCGCTGGATCCTCGATCATGTCGACGGCGCGCAGGAGCGCGCCGAACGCGGTGAGCTGCTCTTCGGCACGGTCGATAGCTGGCTCCTGTGGAAGCTGACGGGCGGCGCGGTGCACGCGACGGACTATACCAACGCCTCGCGCACGATGCTCTTTGACATCCACAAGCTCTGCTGGGACGAGAAGCTCACCGCAGCGCTGCATATTCCGATGCAGATGCTTCCGCAGGTGCGCGACAGCAGCGGGATCCTGGGCTACTGCAACGTGCAGGGCTGCAAGATCCCCATCGCGGGCATCGCCGGCGACCAGCAGGCCGCGCTGTTCGGGCAGTGCTGCTTTGCGCGCGGCGACGCGAAAAACACCTACGGCACGGGCTGCTTTCTCCTGATGCACACGGGCGACACGCCGTGCGAAAGCCGCCATGGACTTGTCACGACCATCGCCGCGGGCTTAAACGGCAAGATCACCTACGCGCTCGAGGGCAGCGTCTTCGT
>CAMEMX010000068.1 GCA_945927915.1 uncultured Clostridia bacterium | reverse complement strand
CCGGCGGGGACATGTCCCCGCCCTACAGAAAAATTTGTAATCCATTTGCAAAAGCAATCAAAATACAGGAGGTTTCTTTTATGGAATTCGGAAGTGCACTTATTGAAGCGGCAAAGGTGATCGGTGCCGGTCTTTGCATGGGCATCGGCGCAATCGGCCCGGCCATCGGCGAAGGCAACGCCGTCGGCAAGGCGCTTGAGGGCATGGCCCGTCAGCCCGAGGTCGCCGGCAACCTGCGTACCAACATGATCCTCGGCTGCGCGATCACCGAGACGACCGGCATCTACTCGCTGGTCATCGCCCTGCTCATTCTCTTTATGTAATTTCGGCAAAATCCTTTACGAAAGGGGAGTTGAGGTTTGCTCTTTTTGGAAAGTGAACCCTTCATCAGCCTCAATATCTGGACCTCGATCTTCACGTTATGCAATCTTCTGATCGTATTTTTCGTGATGAAAAAATTCCTGTTCAAGCCCGTCAAGAAGATGATCGACGACCGCCAGAAGGAGATCGACGATCAGTACGCCGACGCGGAGAAGTCCAAAACGGACGCCGCGGAGCTGAAATCGCAGTATGAGGCGCGTCTGGCGGAGGCCAACGCCGAAAAAGAGGCGATTTTGAAAGAGGCGTACCGCAAGGCGCAGCTCCGCGACGAGGAGATGCTCCGCCAGGCGCAGGACAAGGCCGCCGCGACCCTTCGCCGCGCCGACGAGCAGATCGCGCTGGAGAAAAAGCGCGCGATGAACGACATCAAGGACGAGGTCACCGTCATGGCGGTGGACATCGCCTCGGCCGTGCTGGCCCGCGACATCAAGGCCGCCGAGCACAGCGACCTGATCGACTCGTTCATCGACAATTTAGGTGACAGCCATGATTGATGCCGCCGCTTACGGAAAAGCGCTGTTCGAGCTTGCGCAGGAGGCCGGCGAGGATGAACGCGTGCGGCAGGAGCTGGCCATTGTGCGCCGCGCCCTGCGGGAGCAGCCGCAGTATGTGACGCTGCTCGACACGCCCGCCGTCCAGACGGCGGAAAAGCTCGGCCTTTTGCAGCAGGCCTTCGGCAAGACGCAGCCCATGCTGCGCAATTTCCTGTGCCTGCTGTGCGAAAAACGCGCATTTTATCGCTTTTTCGCCTGCGCCGACGCGTTTGACGCCTGCTACGATGAGGCGCACGAGCTTCTGCGCGCCACGGCGATCACCGCCGTGCCCATGCTCGAACGCCAGAAGACCGCCCTGCGGGAAAAGCTCGAGCGCATCACGGGCAAGAACGTCGAGCTGACGTGCCGTACCGATGCGTCGCTGCTCGGCGGCGTCACGCTGCGCTACGGCGGCGTGCAGCTCGACGACAGCATCCGCGCAAGACTGGACAAGCTGCGCCGCAGCCTGTCTGAAACGATAGTATAAGGTTGGTGAAACCGTGAACCTGAAAATCGAAGAGATCAGTAAGATCATCAAGGATCAAATCAAGAATTACGCCGCAAAGACGCAGCAGGACGAGATCGGCTATGTCATTCAGGTCGGCGACGGCATCGCAAAGGTACATGGCCTCGACAAGTGCAAGGCCAACGAGCTGCTGCGCTTTGAAAACGACTCGTTCGGCATGGCGCTGAACCTCGAAGAGAGCTGCGTCAGCGTCGTCATGCTCGGCACCGACGTCGGCATCAGTGAAGGAAGCCTCGTCAAGCGCACGGGTCAGGTCGTCTCCGTCCCTGTCGGCGAGGCGCTCATCGGCAGAGTCGTCGACGCCCTCGGTCAGCCCATCGACGGCAAGGGCCCCATCGATGCGAAGGAAATGCGCCCCATCGAGCGCAACGCCCCCGGCATCATCGAGCGTAAATCCGTCTCCGTGCCGCTGCAAACGGGCATCAAGGCGATCGACTCGATGATCCCCATCGGCCGCGGTCAGCGCGAGCTCATCATCGGCGACCGCCAGACCGGCAAGACCGTCATCGCGACGGACACCATCATCAATCAGAAGGGCAAGGGCGTCACCTGCATCTATGTCGCCATCGGCCAGAAGCGCTCGACCGTCGCGCAGCTCGTCGATACGCTGGAGAAAAACGGCGCGATGGATTATACCATCGTCGTGTCCGCGACGGCGTCCGAGCTTGCACCGTTACAGTATATCGCGCCCTATTCCGGCTGCACCATGGGCGAATATTTCATGGATCAGGGCAAGGACGTGCTCATCGTCTACGACGACCTTTCCAAGCACGCCGTCGCCTACCGCGCCCTGTCCCTGCTCATCCGCCGCCCGCCCGGACGCGAGGCCTATCCCGGCGACGTGTTCTACCTGCATTCGAGACTTTTGGAGCGTGCGGCCCGCGTCGCGCCGGAGTACGGCGGCGGCTCGATCACCGCGCTGCCCATCATCGAGACGCAGGCCGGCGACGTCTCTGCCTATATCCCGACCAACGTCATTTCCATCACGGACGGTCAGATCTATCTGGAGTCCGAGCTGTTCCACGCGGGCGTCCGGCCCGCCATCAACCCCGGCATCTCCGTCTCCCGCGTCGGCGGCAGCGCCCAGATCAAGGCGATGAAGAAGGTCGCGGGCTCGTTGAAGCTGATGTACTCGCAGTACCGCGAGCTGCAATCCTTCGCCCAGTTCGGCTCCGACCTCGACGCCGACACCAAGGCCCGTCTGGAGCAGGGCGCACGCGTCGTGGAGATCCTGAAGCAGGACCGCAATTCGCCCGTCGACGTCGCGCTGCAGGTCGCCATCATCTACGCCGTCACGAAGGATATGCTCTCCAGCGTGCCCGTCGAGCGCATCCATGACTTCGAGACTGCGCTGTATGACTATCTGACCGTCCAGCGTCCGGCGATCCTGGACAGCATCCGCCAGACGAAGGAGCTGACCAAGGAAAACGAGGCCGCCCTGCGCGAGGCCATCGAGACCTGCCGCGCGCAGTTCGCCGCGAAGGAGTAAGCCATGTCCGGAGCGTCGATGAAACAGATCAAGACGCGCATCAAGAGCGTCGAAAGCACCCGCCAGATCACCAAGGCGATGGAGCTTGTGGCAACGTCGAAGCTGCGCCGGGCAAAGCAGCGGGTCGAAAATGCCCGCCCCTACCACGAGGTCCTGCTCGAAGCCATCTCCGGCCTGCAGGCGGGTGCGGCGGAAAGCCCGACCGTCTTCGCGCAGGCGCGCGAGGTGAAAAAGACCTGCTATGTCGTCATCGCGGGCGACCGCGGTCTGGCGGGCGGCTATAACGCCAACCTGTTCCGCATGGTTCGTGACATGACGCAGGGCGAGGACTACTGCGTCCTGCCCGTCGGCAAGAAGGCGCTGGAGCATTTTCAGCGCCTCGGCTGCGAGGTGGTCAGCACCTATTTCGGCGTGACCGGCTCGGTCGGCATCGGCGACTGCACGCAGATGGCGAGGCTCCTTTGCAGGCTCTACGCCGAGGAGCAGTTCGACCGCGTGGTCGTGGCCTACACCCGGTTCCAGTCCATGCTCTCGCAGGTGCCCGTGAGCGACGCGCTGCTGCCCATCACGCTGCAGCAGGGCGAAACACGCTATTCCGGCGCCCTCGTCGAGGGCGAGGCGGAGGAGCTGATCGCCGCCATCGTGCCGCAGTATGTTTCGGGCGTCCTGTTCTCCGCCCTGTGCGAGGCGGAGGCCTCGGAGCACGGCGCACGCCGCACCGCGATGAACGCCGCCAACAAAAACGCCGGCGAGATCATCGACACGCTGGTGCTGAAATACAACCGCGCGCGTCAGGCGGTCATTACGCAGGAAATTACGGAAATCGTTTCCGGCGCGGAAGCGCTATAAGCTGAAATAAGGAGAAATCCGTATGCAAGAAAAAAACATCGGCCATGTGGTGCAGGTCATCGGCCCGGTTCTGGATATCCGCTTCCAAAACGGTCATCTGCCCGACCTGCTCAACGCCATTGAGATCGAACGCGAGGACGGCAAGCTCGTCTGCGAGGTCGCCCAGCAGCTCGGCGACGATGTGGTGCGCTGCATCGCCATGAGCTCCACCGACGGCATGGTGCGCGGCATGGAGGCCGTCGACACCGGCGCGGGCATCAAGGTGCCCGTCGGCAAGGAGACGCTCGGCAGAGTGTTCAACCTCCTCGGCAGAGCCATCGACAACAAGCCCCAGCCCGTCACCTGTGAAAAATGGAGCATCCACCGCGACCCGCCCGCCTATGACGAGCAGGAGAGCACCACGGAAATGCTCGAAACCGGCATCAAGGTCGTTGACCTGATCGCGCCCTACGCCAAGGGCGGCAAGATCGGCCTGTTCGGCGGCGCCGGCGTCGGCAAGACCGTGCTCATCATGGAGCTGATCAACAACGTCGCCAAGCAGCACGGCGGCATCTCCGTCTTTGCGGGCGTCGGCGAGCGTACCCGCGAGGGCAACGACCTGTACAACGAAATGCAGGAGTCCGGCGTCATCAACAAGACCGCCCTGGTCTACGGTCAGATGAACGAGCCGCCCGGAGCCAGAATGCGCGTCGCCCTGTCCGGCCTGACCATGGCCGAATACTTCCGCGACCGCGAGGGACAGGACGTTCTGCTCTTTATCGACAATATCTTCCGCTTCACGCAGGCAGGCTCCGAGGTCTCCGCTCTGCTCGGCAGAATGCCGTCCGCCGTCGGCTACCAGCCCACGCTGGCAACCGAGATGGGCGCCTTGCAGGAGCGCATCACCTCCACGAAAAAAGGCTCGATCACCTCGGTGCAGGCGGTCTATGTCCCCGCCGACGACCTGACCGACCCCGCTCCCGCCACGACCTTTGCCCACCTCGACGCGACCACGGTCCTCGACCGCGGCATTGCCTCTCTGGGCATCTATCCCGCCGTCGACCCGCTGGAGTCCACCTCCCGCATCCTTACGCCGGACGTCGTCGGTCTGGAGCACTATGAGGTTGCCCGCGAAACGCAGCGCATTTTGCAGCGTTACAAGGAATTGCAGGACATCATCGCCATCATGGGCATGGACGAGCTTTCCGAGGAGGACAAGCTGACCGTCGCCCGCGCGAGAAAGATCCAGCGCTTCCTGTCGCAGCCGTTCTCCGTCGCGGAGCAGTTCACCGGCTATGAGGGCAAGTATGTCCCCATCAAGGAGACCATCCGCGGCTTTAAGGAGATCCTGGAGGGCAAGCACGACGACCTGCCCGAGTCCGCCTTCCTCTTCGTCGGCACGATCGACGAGGCGGTCGAGAAGGCGAGAAAGGGTGCCGCGCAATGAGCAGCTTCCCGCTAAGGATCGTCACGCCCGACGGCAGCCTCTTTGACGGGCAGGCCGAGGCGTTGCGCCTGCGCACCAGTGAGGGCTATGTCAGCCTCCGCGCCGGACACGCCGACTATATCGCCGCGCTGGACGTCGGCATGGTCTCGCTGACCAGGGACGGCGTCACGCGGAACGCGGCCTGCGGCGGCGGCTTCGTCAGCGTGGAAAAGGGCGCCGTGCGCCTCGTGGCGACGACCTTCGAGTACGCCGACGACATCGACGTCGAGCGCGCCGAGCTTGCCAAAGCCCGCGCCGAGGAGCGTCTCGCGCAGGCACGGGAGGACCGCGACATCACGCTCGCCAAGGCGAAGCTCTCCCGCGCCCTCAACCGCATCAGCGTCGCCAAAAAACAGGACTGAAAAAGTGCGCCCTCCGGGGCGCACTTTTTTGCGTGACAGGCATTTTCTGCTTGACAGGGCAGTTTCCGCGGCAATATAATAAAGATGGCGAAAATAAAAAAGGGAGGATACATTATGGCAATGATCGTTTGTAAGAAGTGCGGCAATCAGGTCAGCTCCGACGCGGCATTCTGCCGCTTCTGCGGTGCGCCCGTCGAAGCCGCCGAGGCGCCCAAGGCTCCGGAGGGACAGCCCGCTGCGCAGGAAGCGCCGCAGGCTGCGCCGCAGGAAGCGCCGAAAGCCGCTCCGCAGGCAGCTCCGCAGCAGCCCAAGACCCCGCCCGTCAACCCCGGCTACGTTCCGCCGGTAAATCCGGGCTATGTCCCGCCGGTAAATCCGGGCTACGCGCCGCCCGTCTATCCGCAGCAGCCGATGCCCGTCAATGAGTTCAGCGGCAAGACCGGCAAGGGCATGGGCTGGATCGTCTTCATGCGCGTGATCCTGTGGATCATCTTTGCGGGCATGGTCATCGCGGGTCTGGTGGCAGGCGTTAATGCCTTTGACTACGATGAGTTGATGGGCATTGTGTACATTCTGGGCGGCATCCTGTCGGCCTTTATCGTCGTCGCCGGCGGTATGATCGCGCTGAACAACGCGACCAATCTGCGCAGCATCGCGATGAACACCGCAAAGACCGTCGAGCTGCTGCAGCACATCAAGAGAAAGTAATTCTTCTCTCGAAAAAACAGCGGAGAGCCGAACCCGGCTCTCCGCTTTTCGATGATTGACATTCAAGACGGAATCTGGTATGCTTTTGTGGGTGATTATTATGAGTAAGGCTGACCTTCTTTACCGCGAGACCTGCAAAAAGATCCTCTCCGAGGGCGTCTGGGATACCGACCGCGACGTGCGCCCGCGCTGGGCCGACGGCTCGCCGGCGCACACCGTCAAGTGCTTCGGCGTTGTGAACCGCTATGACCTGCGCGAGGAATTCCCGATCATGACCCTGCGGCGGACGTACCTGCGCTCGTGCATCGACGAGCTGCTGTGGATCTGGCAGAAAAAGTCGAACAACGTCCACGACCTCGCCAGCCATGTCTGGGATAGCTGGGCGGACGAAAACGGCTCCATTGGCAAGGCCTACGGCTACCAGCTCGGTGTGAAGCACCGCTACCCGGAGGGCGAGTTCGATCAGGTCGACCGCGTACTTTTTGACCTGAAAAACAACCCCGCCAGCCGCAGGATCCTGACAAATCTGTACAATTTTGAGGATCTGCACGACATGGCGCTCTATCCCTGCGCCTACTCGATGACCTTCAACGTCAGCGGCAACACGCTCAACGCGATCCTCAACCAGCGCTCGCAGGATATGCTCACGGCGAACAACTGGAACGTTGTGCAGTACGCCGTGCTCGTCCATATGCTTGCGCAGGTCAGCGGCCTGCAGGCCGGCGAGCTGGTGCACGTCATCGCGGACTGCCATATCTACGACCGCCATGTGCCGTTGGTCGAGCGGATGCTGGAAAACGAGCCGCTGCCCGCGCCGAAGTTTTATGTAAACCCGGATGTGAAGGATTTCTACCGGTTTACCGTCGACGATTTCCGGCTGGAGGGCTATCAGTACCACGAATTCCGGGAAAAGATCCCTGTCGCCGTCTGACGCGCGATTGTTGTTGGGGCGGCAACCTGCCGCCCGGTGCGGAAACGGATGATTAGATTGCCACGTCGCTGCGCTCCTCGCAATGACATGGCAGGTGACTCCGCTTGCCGTTGTGCTGCGCCCCTGCGCCGATGAGCGAAAGGCGGCAAGTTACAGAAAGGAAAGTAGGATGGACGCTGTTGTCAATGTGACCGAGAACTGGGGCATCGGGCGGGAAAACCGCCTGCTTGTGTCGATTTCCGCCGATTTGCGCCGTTTTCGCGCGCTGACGGAGGGAAAAACCGTCATTATGGGGCGAAAAACGCTCGAATCCCTGCCGCATTCGCGCCCGCTCCCGCGCAGGCGGAATCTGGTTTTGTCGCGCGACCCAAACTATCGCGTCGAGGGCGCGGAGGTGTTTTCCTCCGTGGCGGCGCTGCTTGCGGAAATCAAAGACCTCCCGCCGGACGAGGTGTGCCTGATCGGCGGAGCGTCGCTTTACGAGGCACTGCTGCCCTATTGCCGCCGTGCGTTCGTGACGAAAACGCTGCTGACCCTTCCGGCCGACCGCTATTTCCCAAATCTCGACGCGCTGCCGAATTGGCGCGTTGCGCAACGGTCGGAGCTTTTGGAGGAAAACGGGACGAGATTTCAATATGTAGATTATGTAAACCAGAGGCTGTCGCCTCTTGATTCGTTATCATGTGCAGAAAC
>CAMEMX010000067.1 GCA_945927915.1 uncultured Clostridia bacterium | reverse complement strand
ACGCAGACGGTCAGCGTCGTGTTGGGCGTGACGTCGCCGCGCACGATGCGCTTGGCCAGCAGCGTCTCGACCGTGTGCTGCAAATACCGGCGCAGCGGACGGGCGCCGTACTGCGGGTCATAGGCCGCGTCGATGACGAACTGCTTTGCCTCATCGGTCAGCTCGCACTTGAGCTGCTTGTCCGCCAGACGACGGTTGAGCTGTGCAAGCTGCAAATCAATGATATGCACGATGTTGTCCTTCGTCAGCGGCTTGTAGAAGACGATCTCGTCCAGACGGTTGAGGAACTCCGGGCGGAACGAGCGCTTGAGAAGCTGCTCGACCTGCGCGCGGGCAGCCTCGCTGATCTCGCCCCGGTCGTTGATGCCGCCGAGCAGGAATTCCGAACCGAGGTTGCTGGTCAAAATCAGGATCGTGTTCTTGAAATCGACCGTTCTGCCCTGCGAGTCGGTGATCCGTCCGTCATCAAGGACTTGTAACAGGACGTTAAACACATCGGGATGCGCCTTTTCGACCTCGTCGAACAGGACGACGGAGTACGGATGCCGGCGGACGGCCTCGGTGAGCTGGCCGCCCTCGTCATAGCCGACGTAGCCGGGAGGCGCTCCGATCAGCCGCGAGACGGAGAATTTCTCCATATATTCGGACATATCAATGCGCACGAGGTTCTTTTCGTCGTCGAACAGCGCCTCGGCGAGGGCCTTGGCAAGCTCGGTCTTGCCGACACCCGTCGGGCCTAAGAACAGGAACGAGCCGAGGGGACGGTTCGGGTCCTGAATGCCCGCGCGGGAGCGCAGGATCGCCTCGGAGACGGACTTGACCGCCTCATCCTGCCCGATGACGCGCTTGTGCAGCACGTCCTCCAGATGCAGGAGCTTTTCGCGCTCGCCCTCGACCAGCTTCGCCACGGGGATGCCCGTCCAGCGCTCGACGATGCGGGCGATCTCCTCCTGCGTCACCTTGTCGCGCAGGAGATTGCTCTGCCGCGCGGACTGCGCGAGCTGCTCCTCGTGGGCAAGCTGCTTTTTCAGCTCCGGCAGCTCGCCGTATTTCAGCCGCGCCGCCGTCTCAAGGTCGTATTCCTGCTCGGCACGCTCGATCTGCGCGCCGAGGTCTTCGATGCGCTCGCGGAGCTGCTGCACCTTGCCGATGGCGTTTTTTTCGTTCTCCCACTGGGTCTTCATCGCGTTGAATTTTTCGCGCTGCTCGGCAAGCTCCTTGCGCAGCTCGGCCAGACGGCCCTGCGAAAGCGCGTCGCTCTCGTTTTTCAGCGCCGCCTCCTCGATCTCCATCTGGATGATCCTGCGGCGGATGACGTCCAGCTCGGTCGGCATGGAGTCCATCTCCGTGCGGATCATGGCGCACGCCTCGTCAATGAGGTCGATCGCCTTGTCGGGCAGGAAGCGGTCGGTGATATAGCGGTCGGACAGGGTCGCGGCGGCGATGATCGCCGGGTCGGTGATCTTGACGCCGTGGAAGACCTCATAGCGCTCCTCCAGACCGCGCAGGATGGCGATGGTGTCCTCGACCGTCGGCTCGCTGACCAGAACGGTCTGGAAGCGGCGCTCGAGCGCGGGGTCTTTTTCGATATATTTGCGGTATTCGTCGAGGGTCGTCGCGCCGATGCAGTGCAGCTCGCCGCGTGCCAGCATGGGCTTCAGGAGGTTGCCCGCGTCCATGCTGCCCTCGGTCTTGCCTGCGCCGACGATGGTGTGCAGCTCGTCGATGAAGAGGATGATGCGGCCTTCGGAGCTTTTGACCTCGTTCAAAACGGCCTTCAACCGCTCCTCAAACTCGCCGCGGTACTTCGCGCCGGCGATCAGCGCGCCCATGTCGAGCGAGAAGATCGTCTTGTCCTGCAGGGACTTCGGCACGTCGCCGCGCACGATGCGCTGCGCCAGACCCTCGGCGATGGCGGTCTTGCCGACGCCCGGCTCGCCGATCAGGACGGGATTGTTCTTCGTTTTCCGCGACAGGATGCGGATGATGTTGCGGATCTCGTCGTCTCTGCCGATGACGGGGTCGGTCTTCTTTTCACGCGCCTTTTTGACAAGGTCGGTGCCGTATTTTTCCAGCGCCTCATAGGTGCTTTCGGGATTGTCGGTCGTCACGCGCTGGCTGCCGCGGATGCCCTGTAAGGTTTGCAGAGCGTTCTCCTTCGTGATGCGGTAGTCGGAAAACAGCGGCTTCACCGTCTCGTCGGCGGTGTCCAGCATGGCCAAAAACAGATGCTCGACGGAGACATAGTCGTCGCGCATGGCTTTTGCGGCGCTTTCGGCGGAGGCCAGCAGGCTGTCCATGCCGCGCGAGATATAGAAGCGGTCGGCGTCGCGGCCAGAGCCGGTCACGGCGGGCAGCTTCTTGACCGCCGCCTCGGTGGCGGCGTCAAAGCTCTCCAGCGAGACGTCCATTTTTTTCAGGAGCTGCGGGATCAGGCCGCCGTCCTGCCGCAGCAGCGCGAGCAGAAGATGCACCTGCTCGATCTGCTGATTCTGATGCTCCGCCGCGAGGCGCTGGGCGTCGCGGACGGCTTCGAGGGATTTCTGTGTAAAGATGTCGGGATTCATGATGATTCTCCTTTCCGGAAGAGTTCCTTTTTGACTTTTAGCACTCTCGCAACGAGAGTGCTAATCTCTTTTTTCACATCATACCACGCTTTTGCCATTTGTCAACCCTTCGTGAAGGGGAATTTTTTGAAAGATTTGTGAACGCCGCCCTGCGTGTGCCCTTTGTCTCGCCGGCGGCGGTGTGCCGCCGGCTACTTGCCCTACTGCATCATGTTCGACATGGACTGCTCCAGCTTGTCGGCTGCCTTTTGGGCGCTCTTTCTCGCCTGCGACTGCTGCGGCAGCATCAGCGCGACCACACCGCCTGCCGCCATGCCCAGACCGAGCGTCAGCAAAAATCCCTTGACCTGCATCGTGTTTCCCTCCTGATGAAAAAATTTTGCCGCGTGGCGGGAATAGTTTGCCCCGCCGCGCGGTAAAAACACAAAAAGTCGGAAACCGTCTTTTTTTCGTCAAAAGAATATGATATACTTTTAGTAAATCTGAAGAAATGGTGATCTTATGACGACGATCTATCTGATCCGCCACGCGGAGGCGGAGGGCAACGTGTTCCGCCGCCTGCACGGGCAGTACGACTCCAACGTGACGCCGAACGGCATGAAGCAGATCGCCGCGCTGGAAAAGCGCTTTGCAGCCGTTCCCGTCGACGCGGTCTATGCCAGCGACTTAACGCGCACCTGCACGACGGCGGGCGCGGTCTACCGCCCCAAAAACCTCCCGCTGCACAGGGAGCCGCGCTTCCGTGAACTGAATTGCGGCGCGTGGGAGGATCAGCCCTTCGGCTGGCTCGACCACGCCGACCCGGAGCGCAACCGCGCCTTTTCGCACGACCCGCAGCGCTGGTCGGTCGAGGGCAGCGAGATCTTCCCGGTCTACACGGGCCGCTTTTTGCAGGCGCTGGACGAGGTCGCCCGGCGGCATGAGGGGCAGACCGTCGCCATCTTCTCGCATGGAATGGTGCTGCGCGGCGTGATGCAGCGGCTGTTCTTCCCGGAAAAGCGCGACCTGCCGCACAGCGAGAACACCGCCGTGACGAAGCTCGTCTGGGACGGGGACTATCATCTGGAATATCTGAACGACGCGTCGCACCTGCCGCCGGAGATCACGACCCTCGGCCGCCAGCAGTGGTGGCGCGGCGGCGAGCACCGGGATTTTAATATGTGGTTCCGCGACGCGCAGGCGCAGGACGCGGCGCTTCTGGACGCGCTCCATGCGCCGCAGGGCGAATGCGTGCGCATCTCGTCGCTGATCGACGAGGTGACCGGCGCGGTCGTGCTGCGCACGCTGGACGCGCGGACGGACGAGCTTTCCTGGCTGTCGCTCCTGCCGGAGCACCGCGGGCGCGGTCTGTCCGCCCAGCTTCTCGGCGAGGCGATCAGCCTTGCGCGCAGGAGAGGAAAGCGCGTCCTGCGTCTGGCTGCACCCGTCGAAGACCCTGCCGCCGCAAAGCTGTTTGCCACCTACGGCTTTGCGGACAACGAGCTTTCCCTGCAGCCCACCATACGATAAAGAAGCCGCCCCCTTCCGGCACAGCGGAAAGGGGCGGCCGTTTGTTGCCTCCTGCGCGCATCGCGGAAAAGCAACGGACACCGCACCTTTTATATCGTATATCGATCACCAAATGTAAGTACATTTATACTGCGGTATTCCAATCCGTTCGCGTCAGCGAACACATCAGTCATTCACGCTTAGTCCTTAGTCCTTAGCCCTTCGCCAACACGCCGCCCTTTGTCCCGATTTTGCGCATATGCGCTGCGGGACGTGCATAGGTTGTAGCACGAGACTTTGGGGGAGGCTGTTTTTATGAGCAATCTTTACGCCGACATTGCCGAGCGGACAGGCGGCGACATCTATATCGGTGTGGTCGGCCCGGTCCGCACGGGAAAGTCCACCTTTATCAAACGCCTGATGGAGGAGCTGGTCATCCCGAATATTCAGGACCTCTATCAGCGCGAACGCGCGAAGGATGAGCTGCCGCAGAGCGGCTCCGGCAAGACGATCATGACCGCCGAGCCGAAATTCGTCCCGGAGGAGGCCGTGCAGATCACGCCCGACGGCACCGCGACGCTCTCCGTCCGGCTGATCGACTCCGTCGGCTATATGGTCGACGGCGCCATCGGCGCGACCGAGAACGGTCAGCCGCGCATGGTCACGACGCCGTGGTTTGAAAACGAGATCCCCATGACCGAGGCGGCCGAGCTGGGCACGAAAAAGGTCATGCAGGAGCATTCGACGGTCGGCGTGGTCGTCACGACCGACGGCACCGTCACGGACATTCCCCGCGCGGACTACATCGCCGCCGAGGAACGCGCCATCCGCGATATGCAGGCGACAGGGAAGCCCTTCCTCGTGGTGGTCAACTCCGTAGCGCCGAACTCCGCCGACGCCCGCGCCCTGCGCGACTACATCGCCCAGACCTACGGCGTCTGCGCCGTGACCGCCGACTGCCAGGCTATGCACGAAACGGAGCTGAAGGAGCTGCTGCGCGAGCTGCTCTACGCCTTCCCGATGCGGGAGATGCGCGTGTTCCTGCCGGCGTGGGTGCAGGCGCTGGAGCCGGACGCGCCGCTCAAAATGGCGCTTTACGAGGCGCTGCGACAGAACGCGGAGGCAATTTCGCGCCTGGCCGAGGCCGAGCCTGCCATCGCCCGCGTCGCGGAGCTGGAGCAGGTGTGCGGCTACCGTATCCGGCAGGTCGATCTCGGCACCGGCACGGTGAGCTGCGAGCTGGACTTCAACGAGGGGCTGTTCTACCAGATCCTCGGTCAGCGCACGGGCTTCGAGATCGAAAACGACGGTCAGCTCCTGTCGCTCCTGACCTCCCTCGCGGCGATGAAAAAGCAGTATGACAAGATCTCCGCTGCCTTGGAGGAGGTCAAAGCGACGGGCTACGGCATCGTCATGCCCACGGCGGAGGAGCTGCATATGCAGACGCCGGAGATCGTCAAAAAGGGCAGCGCCTACGGCGTCAAGCTCAAGGCGAGCGCCCCGTCGATCCATATGCTCCGCGCCGACATCCGCACGGAGATCAGCCCGATGGTGGGCGACGAGCAGCAGTCGGAGGAGCTGGTCAAATACCTGCTGGGCGAGTACGAGGGCAACACCGAGCGCCTGTGGGAGAGCAACATCTTCGGCAAATCGGTCTTCGAGCTGGTCAACGAGGGTCTGACGACCAAGCTGCGCCGGATGCCCGACGAGGCGCGCTATAAGCTCAAGGACGCGCTGACGAAGATCATCAACGAGGGCGCCAACGGCCTGATCTGCATTCTGCTGTGAGCAATAGCAAAGCTCCCTCCCCGCAACGCAGCGGGGAGGGAGCTTTTTGACGCTTACGCCTCGAAGCGCCGCAAAACGGGCAGCAGGCGCACGCCCAGCAGGACGACGCAGACGATCTTGAGCGCGTCGAAGGGCAGGAAAATGAGGCAGCCCGACACGAGGGTTTTCGACACGGACCACGCACCGCCGAGTGTAAAATAGAGGTAGGGAAGTCCCACGGCGTAGAGCACGACCAGGCCCGCCACGCACGCGACCGCGAGACGCAGCCACAGCCACGGCAGGCGCGAAAGCCCCTTGCGCGAGAGCAGGCCGACGACAAAGGCCATCGGGATCAGACCCAGCAGGAAGCCGAACGTCGGCACCGCGAAATACGTCAGGCCGCCGCCCATCGTGAAGATCGGCAGACCGGCGAGGCCGAGCGCGACATAGACGAGCTGGGACAGCGCACCCCAGTACGGGCCGAGCAGCACGCCCGCCATGCAGGTGAAAAAGACCTGTAAGGTGAACGAGACCGTGCCGACGGGGATCTTGAGGAAGGCGCCCACGGCGGTCAGCGCCGCGAACAGCGCCGCCAGCAGCATACGGATCAGGGTTTTGTGTTTCATTCTGATTGTCCTTTCTTTTTGATCTCTCGTCAAAATGCTACAAAAAAGATGCGAATTAGATACAATATGGTGATATAATTTACAGTAACGTTACAACAAAGGAGACAAACCATGCAGACCTCGACAAAACGGCGGAAAACACGCCGAAAAACCCAACGCCACGGAACATTATTTGCGCTTTTGCTCTTTTTGGCGCTGCTGTGTGTGGCGGCGGGCGCCGTGCAGTCGGTGCAGCGCGCGAAGGAAAAGGAAACGCAGGCGCCCTCGTTCAGCCCGTCGGAGCCGACGGACATCGTGCTGCCGTCTTTTCCGCTGGCTGCCGTGCCGGACAGAAAAGACCCGCTTTTGCTGCTTGTCAACCGTGACAACCCGCTGCCGGCGGACTATGCGCCGGAGCTGACGCGGCTTAGCGACTGGGACCTGTCGGTCGCAACTGTCCTGTATGACGACCTTTGCGCCATGCTCAGCGCGGGACGCGCCGAGGGACTGCGGTTTCAGATCTGCTCCGCCTACCGCACGCGCGACGAGCAGCAGGCACTTTTCGACGAGGACGTCGCGCGCTATATGCAACAGGGCATGACCGAGGCGGAGGCGATCGCTGCAACCGACCGCTACACCATGCGTCCCGGCTGCAGCGAGCACGAGTCGGGACTGGCTGTGGACATCGTCTCGCTGGACAACCAGCTTCTTGACGCCTCGCAGGAGCAGACGGCGGAGACGCAATGGCTGCACGAGCATTGCTGGGAGTACGGCTTTATCCTGCGCTACCCGTCGGACAAGGGCGAGCTGACCGGCATTGCCTATGAAGCATGGCACTACCGCTATGTCGGCCGCGAGGCCGCGCGGTATTTCCACGAGACCGGCATGACGCTGGAGGAATTCTTCGCGCAGCCGCAATCGTAAACCAAATAAGAAGAATTATGGTTAACAATCACGAGGCATTATAACAGTTCCGCGGCAAAAATGCAAGCGCTTTTTTATAAAAAACGGCCTCATCTGTACCGCCTGCGATCAAAAAGACAAAATGCACATCACGACTGCAAAACAAGACCCGCAACTTTCAAAGCGGTAAGAAAAAAGAAAAATTATTTGTGAATTTTTCCTAATTATTTCCAAGAAAGGGTTTACATTTTAATTTAAATGTGGTATGCTAATCTGCAGATGTGAGGGGGTACTTTGCAAACCTGCCCCCTATCAAATATATATATGAAAGCAGGGTTGACAATGCCGCAGTTTGTGCAGACCGAACAACAAAAGGAATTGATTGAATCTCTGGTGCAGGACTTGCCTGCGTATCGCAAGAAGATGCGTATGTCCCAGGCAGAGCTTGGCGAAGCGGTCGGTAAAAGCCGCCAGAAGATCTCCGAAATGGAGCGCGGCGCAGCCCCGCTTGGCTGGGATACCTATCTTGCCATTCTTCTGGTGCTCGGCGCACACGGCGTTCTGGAGCCCAGAGGCAGAGACGCGGAGCGTCTTGCCGCGACCGGCAGACTCATCGGCGGCCGTATCCGCTTGTAATCCCCGAAAAACGCAGGAACGCAGAGAGGCGAGGTGCCTTCTCTGCGTTTTTTGTGCA
>CAMEMX010000066.1 GCA_945927915.1 uncultured Clostridia bacterium | reverse complement strand
AAGCAATGGCAGCGAGGTTTCCGATGAATCAGGAATGGATCCACAAGTTAACAGAGCTGATCGTTGCGGAGGTCGTGCGGCGCGTGGCGCTTTTGGAGCGGCAGATGCAGCACCCGGAGGAGGTGCTTGTCCTGCTGGCTGCGCCCGTTGCCTACCCGAAGGAGCTGAAAGCTCTGCTCAAAAAGCAGTTCGGCGAGGGCTACATCCCCGTCAGCTTCACGGAGCGCAACGAGCTGAATGACGACATGACGCTCTTTGCCTCGAAGCTCGGCGAAAACGACCTCATGGAGCGCGCGACAAAGGCCAAAACGGTCATCCTCGTCGCGCCGCGTCTGGAGCTTCTGGGACAGATCGCAAACGGTGAGGACAAGGACTTTTTGGCCTATCTTGCCGTGCGCAGCGTCCTTTGGAGGAAGGATGTGCGGCTGTATCTCGACTTTGATCCGCCGCGCTTCCGCCGCAACACCTTTTTGGAGGGCGTCGCGTCCTCGATCGAGACGCTGCGGCAGATGGGCGTGACGGTCAGCCCCTACTACACGGGCGACGCCGCGGCGCGCATCGGCGCAAGCCTCATCACCGAGGCGGATGTGCTCGCTGCCGCGCAGAGCGAGCAGAAGACCCTCCGCGCCTGCGTCGGCGCGATCATCACACCGGCTGCGCGCGACGCGCTGCTCGCAAACGACATCGTGGTGCAATATGAAGGAGAAACGGTATGCAGTTAGCAAGAGTAAAGGGGACGGTCGTCAGCACCAACAAGGCGGAAAAGCTCTACGGCTTGAAGCTGCTGATCGTCAAGCCCATCGACATTGAGACCTGGCAGGAAAAGGGCGGTCTGCTCGTCGCCATCGACGCCGTCGGTGCGGGCGAGGGCGAGGTCGTCATGCTGGTCGGCGGCAGCTCGTCGCGCCAGACGAACGTCACCGAGAACAAGCCGGTCGACCAGAGCATCGTGGCAATTATTGATTCCGTCGATGTCGACGGAACCCGTATATTTGAAAAATTTACCAAGGAAAGTTGAGGATAGCGTATGGCATTGACAAAAGAACAGATCCGGCAAATTGCAGATCAAACGCGCAGCAGTCTGGAGCATGGCGGCTGCTGCCCGGCGGGAAGCGGACAGTGCCTGTTTGACGATGTTCACGACGCGATCGACACCGCGATCCGCGCCCAGCAGCGCCTGATGGACATGACCCTGGAGGAACGCGGCAAGCTGATCGAGGCAATGCGCGCCTGCGCCCGCGAGCACGCCGAGGAGCTGGCCATCCTTGCCCATGAGGAGACCGGCTACGGTAAGGTCCACCACAAGATCGCAAAGAACCTCCTCGCCGCGAACAAGACCCCCGGCATCGAGGATCTGCACCCGACCGCCTTCAGCGGCGACGACGGCCTGACCCTCGTCGAGACCGCGCCCTACGGCGTCATCGGCTCGATCACCCCCTCGACCAACCCGACCGCTACGGTCATCAACAACTCCATCAGCATGATCGCGGCGGGCAACGCCGTGGTCTATAACCCCCATCCGGCGGCCAAGCGTGCCTCGCAGCGCACGATGGAGCTGCTGAACGAGGCCATCATCGCCGCGGGCGGCCCCAACGGCCTGATCACCGCGCCGAAGGAGCCGACGCTCGACACCTCCAAGGTCATCATGACCCACAAGGCCATCAAGATGCTCTCCGTCACGGGCGGCGAGGCGGTCGTCGCCGTCGCCATGAAGTCCGGCAAGAAGTGCGTCGCGGCCGGCCCGGGCAACCCTCCCGTCATCGTGGACGAGACGGCGAACATCCCGCAGGCCGCCAAGGACATCGTCGACGGCGCGAGCTTCGACAACAACGTCCTGTGCGTCGCGGAGAAGGAGGTCTTCATGGTCGACTCCATCGCCGACGCCCTGATGAACACAATGCAGCAGTGCGGCGCGTTCCGCGTCTACGGCGAGGACATCGACAAGATCGTCCGCACCGTCCTCGTCCAGAAGGACGGCAAATACGTCATCAACCGCAAGTTCGTCGGTCACGACGCGACCTACATCCTCCGCGAGAGCGGCGTGCAGTTCACGGGCGACCCCGTCCTCGTCATCGCGGACGTCGACCGTTACCACCCGTTTGTCGAGGTCGAGATGCTCATGCCGGTGCTCGGCATGGTGCGCGTGGCGAATTTCGATGAGGCGCTCAACGAGGCGTTCCGTGCCGAGCACGGCTGCCAGCACTCCGCCCTCATCCATTCGACGAACGTCCACAATATGTCCCGCGCGGCGCGCCGGATGAACACGACGATCTTCGTCAAGAACGCGCCGTCTTACTCCGGCCTCGGCTTCGGCGGCGAGGGCTACACCACCCTGACCATCGCCACCCCGACCGGCGAGGGCCTGACCAGCGCGAAGTCCTTCACGCGCGCAAGACGCTGCGTGCTCAAGGGCGACTTCCGCATCATCTGAGCCTATGGAACTTGCAAAAATCGTCTGTGACGCCGGTATTCTCGGCGCCGGCGGCGCAGGCTTCCCGACTCATGTGAAGATCAACTGCAAGGCCGAGTATGTCCTTGCCAACGGCGCTGAGTGCGAGCCGCTCCTGCGCGTCGACCAGCAGGTCATGCAGTATTACGCGGCGGACGTCGTGCGCGGCATCCGCGCGGTGAAGGAATTCACCGGCGCAAAGCACGCGGTCATCTGCCTGAAGGAGCACTACCACGAGGCGGTCAGGGCGTTAAAGGAAGCCCTGAAGGACGCCGACGATGTGGAGCTGCACCTGCTCGACGCGTACTACCCCGCAGGCGACGAACAGCAGATCGTCTACGAGGTCACGGGAAAAGTCGTTCCGACGGGCGGCCTTCCGCTCGACGTCGGCGCGGTCGTGTGCAACGTCAGCACGCTGGTGAACATCGCCGGCGCGATCGACGGCAAAAAGGTCATTGAGAAATACGTCACCGTGGGCGGCGCGGTCAAAAACCCCGTTACCCTGCGCGTCCCCGTCGGCATCAGCCTCAAGGAGCTGATCGACGCGGCGGGCGGCACGACCGAGCCGTGCGACTACATCATCGGCGGCCCTGCCATGGGCCGGGTGGTCGACACGCTCGACATCCCCGTGACCAAGACCACGGGCGGCCTGCTCGCCATCCCGAAGAACCATCCGCTGCTGCAGACGAAATCCCCGAAGCTCGACCTGCGCATGATCATGGCGGTGTGCTGCCAGTGCTCGATGTGCACGCAGATGTGCCCGAGAAACGCGCTGGGCCTCAACGTCCAGCCGCACAAGGCCATGCGCAGCCTTGCCAACGGCATCGACCTGATGGGCGATTTCAACGGCATCTTCTCGTGCTGCAACTGCGGCCTTTGCACCTACTACGCCTGCAACTTCGGCCTCAAGCCCTCGCAGGTCATGCAGACGCTCAAATCCGCCATCGCCTCCAAGGGCACGCGCCCGCGCAAGGAGGTCTACGGCGAGGTCGACGGCGGTCTGGAGAACAAAAAGGTCCCCGTCTCCCGTCTGATCGCCCGCCTCGGCGTGAGCGAGTATGACGTGCCGGCCCCGCTGGTCGACAAGACGCTTCCGACCGACTGCGTGCGCATCGCGCTGCGCATGGGCGTGGGCGCGCCGAGCGTGCCGAAGGTCGCCGTGGGCGACAAGGTGCGCAAGAATCAGCTCGTCGCGGACATCGCGGAAAAGAAGCTCGGCGTCAAGATGCACGCGAGCATCTCCGGCACGGTCACGGCCGTCACGGACGAGTATATTGAAATCAGGAGGACGTCCAAATGAATGCACTCGGAATGATCGAGACAAACGCCATCCCCGTCGGCGTAAACGCGGGCGATGCGATGCTCAAGGCGGCGTCCGTTGAGCTGGTCGCGGCACAGCCCGTCTGCGCCGGCAAGTATATCGTCATCGTCACGGGCGAGGTCGCCGCGGTCAAGGAGAGCGTCGACGCCGGCAAGGCCGTCGCAGGTCAGCGCCTGGTCGACAGCATGGTGATCTCCCATGTCCACGAGCAGGTGCCCAAGGCGATCAACGCCTGCAACGAGATCGGCGAGGTCTCGGCGGTCGGCGTGATGGAGGCGTTCAGTCTCTGCTCCGCGGTCGTCGCGGCGGACGCGGCGGTCAAGGCCGCGGACATTCACCTGATCGACATCCGCCTCGGCCGCGGTCTGGGCGGCAAGTCCTTCATCACCATGACGGGTGAGGTCGCAGCCGTCCGTGCGGCGATCGCCGCCGGCGAAAAGGTGCCCGAGGCGCAGGGAATGCTCTCCGAGAGCGTCGTCATCCCGTCGCCGCACCCCGACATCATCAAAGCGCTGTACTGATCGTGCAGCTCTGAATACCAGTCAAAAAAATAAAAAATATACATCTTAAACGGAGGAACACAACATGAAAGAAGCATTAGGCATGATCGAGACCCGCGGCCTCATCGGCGCCATCGAAGCCGCCGACGCAATGGTCAAGGCAGCAAACGTTCACCTCATCGGCAAGCAGCAGATCGGCTCCGGCCTCGTCACCGTCATGGTGCGCGGCGACGTCGGCGCGGTCAAGGCCGCCGTTGACGCAGGCGCCACCGCCGCGAAGCGCGTCGGCGAGCTGTACGGCTGCCACGTCATCCCGTCCCCGCACAACGACGTCGAGGGCATCCTGCCCACGATGGGTTAATCGAAAGGAGATACTGCAATGAAGTTAGCACTTGGTATGATCGAGACCCGCGGCCTCATCGGCGCCATCGAGGCCGCTGATGCCATGGTCAAGGCAGCAAACGTCCACCTCATCGGCAAGCAGCAGATCGGCTCCGGCCTCGTCACCGTCATGGTGCGCGGCGACGTCGGCGCGGTCAAGGCCGCCGTTGACGCAGGCGCCACCGCCGCGAAGCGCGTCGGCGAGCTGTACGGCTGCCACGTCATCCCGTCCCCGCACGACGACGTCGAGGGCATCCTGCCCACCATCGGCTAAGCCATGTACATCGGGCAGGTCGTCGGCTGCGTGGTCGCCACCGTGAAGGAGCCGAATCTGGAGAATATCCCGCTCCTCGTGGTGCAGCTCATTGAAAAAGGCAAGAAAACCAAAATGGTCGTGTCAGCGGATTCGACCCGGCAGGCTGGCAGAGGCGACTTCGTCTATATGATCGGCTCGAAGGAGGCCGGGCGGATGTTCCGCACGAAGAAAACACCCGCCGACTCCGCCATCGTTGGCTTTATCGATTCTTATAACGTTCAACTCAAACCCGAAGAATAATTGGAGGAAATCACTATGAAATTAGCACTTGGTATGGTCGAGACCCGCGGCCTCATCGGCTCCGTCGAAGCAGCCGACGCAATGGTCAAGGCGGCAGACGTTCATCTCATCGGCAAGGAGCAGATCGGCTCCGGCCTCGTCACCGTCATGGTGCGCGGCGACGTCGGCGCGGTCAAGGCCGCAGTCGATGCGGGCGCAACGGCGGCAAAGCGCGTCGGCGAGCTGTACGGCTGCCACGTCATCCCGTCTCCGCATGACGACGTCGAGGGCATCCTCCCGAAAATGGGATGAAGCTGGCAAGAGTCGTCGGGAACGTCGTTTCCACGGTCAAGGACGCGGGCTTTGCCGGGCAGAAGCTGATGATCGTCGACTATATCGACGAGGACGGCAATCTGACCGGCAATCAGGCGATCGCCTTTGATGTGGCGGACGCCGGCATCGGGGACACCGTCATCGTCAATGTCGACGGCGGCGCAGCGAATATGTTCCTCGGCCGGCAGTGCATCGCGGATCTGACCATCTGCGGCGTGATCGACCATCTGACCATCGACGGCGAAGTTAGGGAGTATCATTGACTATGGATGTGGAAGCAATCAGAAGGGAAGTAGAGCGCCAGGTGCTGCAATACTTCCATGTGGATACCGCGCCCGCACCCTGCGCGGGACTTGTCACGGGGACGGATGTCATTGCCCATTTGGAGCATTCGCTCCTGAACCCGGACACCACGCTGGAGAAGATCAAGGCCGAGTGCGCCGTTGCACGGAAATACTCCGTCGCGGCGGTCTGCGTCGCGCCGTATTACGTCCCCGCCGCGCGGGAGGAGCTGCTCGGCAGTCCGGTCGCGGTCGGTACGGCGGTCGGCTTCCCGCACGGCTGTATGTCGCAGGCGGCGAAGCTGGCGGAGCTGCGCGAGTGCATGGCAAACGGCGCAACCGAGATCGACGTCGCCATCAACGTCCTTGCCATCAAATCCGGCCGTCTGGACGTCGCCCAGCGCGAGCTGGAGGAGCTTGTGCGCTTCGCCTGCGGCAAGGCAAAGCTGAAGGCGGTCTTTGAGCACGCCCTCTTTACCGACGCGGAAAAGCGCAGCGTCCTGACCATGCTCCGCGCCAGCGGCGTGGACTACGTTAAGATCCAGAATATGCTCAGCGGTCACGGCGCACGCGTCGAGGACGTCAAGCTCGCCTATGACATTCTGGGCAGAAACGTCGGCATTAAGATCGACGGCGGCATCAAGACCCTTGCGCAGGCCGAGAGCCTGCTCGCGGCGGGCGCGACCCGTCTGGGCCTGACCGCCACGGCGAAAATTGCCGAGGAAGCGAGAAAATAATACGAAAGGAACCACGAGGATGGATATCAATGAAATTATCAGACAGGTGACCGAGGAGATCTGCTCCAAGTACGGCGCGCAGACTCCCGCCCCCGCTGCCGGCGGCCAGAACCCCGCCGACATGGCGAAATATATCGACCATACCTACCTCAAGCCCGAAGCCTCCGTTTCGGACATCCGCAAGATCTGCGACGAGGCGAAGAAGTACCACTGCGCCAGCGTCTGCGTCAACCCGTCCTACATTCAGTACGTCGCCCAGCAGCTCGAGGGCAGCGGCGTGACGCCGTGCTGCGTTATCGCTTTCCCGTTCGGCACCTGCACGCCCGAGACTAAGGCGTTCGAGGCTGCCGACGCTGCCACCAAGGGAGCCCGCGAGATCGACATGGTCATCAACGTCGGCGCGATCAAGTCCGGCGACTGGATGCTCGTCAAGCGCGACATCGAGGGCGTTGTCAACGCCGTCAAGGGTCGTGCGCTGGTTAAGGTCATCATCGAAGCCTGCCTGCTGACCGACGAGGAGAAGGTCAAGGCCTGCACCGTCGCAAAGCTCGCCGGCGCACACTTCGTCAAGACCTCCACCGGCTATTCCACCGGCGGCGCGACCGTCGAGGACGTCCGCCTCATGCGTGAGACCGTCGGCCCCGACATGGGCGTTAAGGCGTCCGGCGGCGTGCGTACCTATGACGACGCGGTTGCCATGATCAACGCAGGCGCGAACCGTATCGGCGCAAGCTCCACCGGCAAGATCGTCTCCGGCGTGAAGAACGACGAGCATAAGTGCATCAACTGCGGCAACTGCAAGAACCACTGCCCGGCCGGCAACGTCGAGATCCGCAAGAAGCTCTATTGATCCGGAGGCGGACAGCATGAGAAGACCCATGATCGCGGGCAACTGGAAGATGAACAAGACGCCCGCCGAGACCGTCGCGCTGCTGCAGGAGCTGAAGAAGATTCAGCCGCACGGCAACGTCGAGGTTGTTGTATGTCCCATGACCGTGAGCCTGTTCGCCGCCGGCGGGCAGCTCAAAGGCACGCCGATCAAGCTCGGCGCGCAGAACGTCCACTTTGAGGACAAGGGCGCCTTCACGGGCGAGGCCAACTGCGCCAGCCTGAAGGAGCTGGGCGTCGAGTACGTCATCCTCGGCCACTCCGAGCGCCGCCAGTATTTCGGCGAGACGGACGAGACGGTCAACAAGAAGGTGCTCAAGGTGCTTGCCAACGGCCTCAAGCCCATCGTCTGCGTCGGCGAGAGCCTCGCGCAGAAGCAGACCGGCATCACGAACGAGGTCGTCTGCCTGCAGACCAAGGCTGCGCTCGCGGGCGTCAGCAATGCGCAGGTCACCGATGTCGTAATCGCCTATGAGCCGATCTGGGCGATCGGCACGGGCATGACCGCCACCGCGTCCGATGCCAACCGCACCATCGCGGCCATCCGCCGCGCCGTGCGCGAGGTCTTCGGCGATGCGGCCGAACAGGTGCGCATCCTCTACGGCGGCAGCATGAACGACAAGAACGCGAACGAGCTGATGAGCCAGCCGGAGATCGACGGCGGCCTGATCGGCGGCGCGAGCCTTGTCGCGGAAAAGTTTGAAAAGGTCGTCAATTACCACGGCTGATTCGGAATAGAACAGCAACAGCGCGGGAACGCTCCCGCGCTGTTGTTGTTTTCGTCATGTCATTGCGAGGCTTGCGGAGCAAGCCG
>CAMEMX010000065.1 GCA_945927915.1 uncultured Clostridia bacterium | reverse complement strand
ATGGAGGAGTCCGACGCGGAGCATCATGTGATCTCAGAGCCGCTGTCATAGCGAAAAGCCCTGTCAGAGCCGCTCTGACAGGGCTTTTCGCTGTGTACACTTCACTTTGTTGTAGGGTGGCCTGTCCCCACCGCGTGCAGGAGCTACCGAATCCGTACAAGATTGTTCGTTTTCACCGTCTGCCTGCATTCGTTTTGATACTAAAAACCGATTAAAATATACATTTCAATCGGTTTTCAACGCCGTACCGGCGTTTCATTTTCGCGATGATAAGGTAAGCATCGCGAAAATATGTCTCGTACCAATCACGATATCGCAATTAAAATATGCTTTGCACATTTTAATTGGTGATTGGTATGATTGGGGAGGAAACATGGAACTGAAAAAGCGAATCGCCGCCATCGCCGAGAGCGAGGACGAGCGGATGCTGCTCGTGCGCGTGTGCGACCGCCTGGAACGCGCCGCGGCCCGCGAAACGCCGGCGGCAACGGCGTTTCTGACCCCGCGCGAGCAGGCGCTCGTCCGGCAGCTCCTGCCGCAGGCCGCGTTTTTCGGCGGCACGGACAATGCCGAACGCGCCGTGGCGTATTATCTGCCGGAGTATCTGCCGCGCGGGGACTTTTTTGATGACGAAGGGCCGCTGGCCTGCCTGCGCGTGCGCTTTTACGAGGCGGATTCCCTGACGCACCGCGACATTCTCGGCGCGCTGATGGGGCTCGGTCTTCGCCGCGACGCCGTGGGCGACATCTGCCTGCACGAAAAGTATTGCGACATCTTTGTGCTGTCGGACATGGCGCGTTACCTGCTGGACAACCTGACCTCCGCCGGGCGGCAGCACCTGACGACCGAGCGCATCGCCCTTTCGCAGGCGGAAAAAGCGCCGCAGGCGCTGCGCGAGGTGCGCGCGACCGTCTCGTCCCTGCGGCTCGATGCCGTGCTTGCCGCCGCCTTCCACCTCAGCCGCGGCACAGCCGCCGAGGCTGTTAACGCCGGAAACGCCGCCGTCAACAGCCTGACGTGCTGCAAGCCGGACCGCTTGCTTGCCGTGGGCGACGAGGTCTCCCTGAGAGGCAAGGGCAAATTCCGCCTGCTCTCCCTCGGCGGCGAGACCAGGAAGGGCAGACTTGCATTGACGATTGGGATTTTTATATAGTGTTATCCTCCGTAGGGCGGGGGCATGTCCCCGCCCTACAGAGATTTGTTGAAAAATGATGGTCGGAAGCGCAAAAAAGGTTGACAAAAACCCTCATTTTTGTTAGAATGACAGCGATAATGCGAACCATGCGTTGAGGAAGCCAATTCGTGCCGAGGGCGGCAGCGAGCGGGGGAGGGTGCAAGCCCCGCAGTCCGGACACACGAACAGCCACTTCTGAGCAGCCCGCGACGAGCGGGACGGCTCATCCCCGTTACCGGATGACCAAGATGCTGCGTTAAGCGGCAATTAGGGTGGTACCGCGATTCGCCTCGCCCCTATTTCGGGGGTGGGGTATATTCTTTATACGGAGGTTTTTCCATGGCAACGAAAAAATACGGCGTAAACGAGCTGCGCGAGATGTTCCTGTCCTTCTTCGAGAGCAAGGGACACCTGCGCCTGCCCAGCTTTTCGCTCATCCCGCAGAACGACCGCTCGCTTCTGCTCATCAATTCCGGCATGGCGCCGATGAAGCCCTACTTCAAGGGCGAGGTTGAGCCGCCCCGCCGCCGCGTCTGCACCTGCCAGAAGTGCATCCGCACGGGCGACATCGACAACATCGGTCACACCGCCCGCCACGGCACCTACTTTGAGATGCTGGGCAACTTCTCCTTCGGCGATTATTTCAAGCACGAGGCGATCGCATGGTGCTGGGAATTTCTGACCGAGGTCTGCGGTCTGGAAAAGGAGCGCCTGTATCCGTCGGTCTATGAAAACGACGACGAGGCGTTCGAGATCTGGAACAAGGAGATCGGCATTCCCGCCGAGCGCATCTTCCGCTTCGGCAAGGAGGACAACTTCTGGGAGCATGGCTCCGGCCCGTGCGGCCCCTGCTCCGAGGTCTATTATGACCGCGGCGAGAAGTACGGCTGCGGCAAGCCCGGCTGCACCGTCGGCTGCGACTGCGACCGCTATATGGAGATCTGGAACAACGTCTTCTCCCAGTTCGACAACGACGGACAGGGCAACTATACCGACCTCGTGCAGAAAAACATCGACACCGGCATGGGCCTGGAGCGTCTGGCGGTCGCCTGCCAGGACGTCGACTCCCTGTTCGACGTCGACACCGTCATGAACATCACCAACAAGGTCACGGAGCTGACCGGCGCGAGCTACGGCATGAGCCACGAAAAGGACGTCTCCCTGCGCGTCATCACCGACCACATCCGCGCCTCGACCTTTATGATCGCCGACGGCGTCCTGCCGTCGAACGAGGGCCGCGGCTATGTCCTGCGCCGCCTGCTCCGCCGCGCCGCACGGCACGGCAAGCTGCTCGGCGTGAACAAGCCCTTCCTCTGCGAGCTCGTTGAGACGGTCATCCACGAAAACGAGGGACATTATCCCTACCTGCGCGAACGCGCGGAATATATCACCCGCGTTGTGCGCGTCGAGGAGGAGAGCTTCGCCAAGACCATCGACGGCGGTATGCGCATTTATGAGGAAATGCTCGCCGCGCACAAGGCGCAGGGCGAGACGGTCTTCTCCGGCGCGGACGCCTTCAAGCTCTACGACACCTACGGCTTCCCCATCGACCTGACCATCGAAATGGCGAAGGAAGAGGGCATGGAGGTCGATCAGGAAGCCTTCCGCAAGCTGATGCAGGAGCAGAAGGAGCGAGCCAGAGAGGCACGCAAGGCGCTCGGCGACCTCGGCTGGGCCGGCATGGACTTCGGTCAGGAGATCCCGGCGACGGAGTTTGACGGCTATGCGAACACGACGACGCAGGGCAAGGTGCTTGCCATCGTCGCCGAGGACGAGTCCCGCGACGAGATCGCCGGGGGCGTCGAGGCCGTCATCGTGCTCGACCGCACGACGATGTACGCCGAAATGGGCGGCCAGGTGGCCGACCACGGCACGATCGAAGGCCCGGACGGCGTCTTCGAGGTCACGGACGTGCAGAAGAACAAGGGCGGCAAGTATATGCACTACGGCGTGGTGAAGACCGGCACGATCAAGCTGGGCGACACCTGCACCGTGTCCATTGACACGGAGCGCCGCAAGGCGATCTGCCGCGCCCACACCGCGACCCACCTGCTGCAGACCGCGCTGACGCGCGTCGTCGGCGAGCATTGCCACCAGGCAGGCTCTCTGGTCGAGCCGGATCATCTGCGCTTTGACTTCACCCATTTCTCCGCCGTCACGCCCGACGAGCTGATGTCCGTCAGCAATGAGGTCATGGAGATGGTGCTCGGCGGCAACGAGGTCGACACGCTGATCCTCCCGATCGAGGAGGCGAAGAAGCTCGGCGCGACCGCGCTGTTCGGGGAAAAGTACGGCGATACCGTCCGCGTCGTCAAGATGGGCGACGATTCGCTGGAATTCTGCGGCGGCACGCATCTGAACAACACCGCCAAGGTCGGCCCGTTCCGCATCTGTTCCGAGGCGTCCGTCGCCTCCGGCGTGCGCCGCATCGAGGCGTACACGGGCAAACGCGTCCTGCAGGAGACGGAGCAGATGAACCGTATGCTGCTCAGCGCCGCCGAGGAACTGAAGACCACGCCGAAGGAGCTGCTGACGCGCGCACACGGCGTGATGACGGAGATCAAGGAGCTGAAGCAGAACCTCGACCGCATGAAGGACAAGCTGTTCTCCGGCGAGATCGAGCGTGTGCTCTTCTCGGCAAAGAATGTCAAGGGTCTGAAGGTGCTCACCGCCGTGCGCAACGACGTCACGCCGAACGACCTGCGCAAGATGGGCGACCAGCTCCGCGACCGTGCGCCTGACGGCGTGGCGGTGCTTGCCGGCACGCAGGGCGAGAAGATCACGATCCTCGCCGTCTGCGGCAAGGAAGCGGTCGCGCGCGGCGTCAAGGCCGGCGCCCTCGTCAAGGAGGTCTGCGCGGTCTGCGGCGGCAGCGGCGGCGGCAAGCCTGACTCCGCCATGGGCGGCGGCAAGGACGCGCTCAAGCTCGATGACGCGCTGGCCATTGTGGACGGCTTCGTCGCCGACCATGCGAATTAAGGAGGCAAAATCATGGAAGACTGCATTTTCTGCAAGATCATCGCGGGCGAGATCCCCTCGAAAAAGCTCTATGAGGACGAGCTCTGTCTCGCGTTTTACGACATCCAGCCGCTCGCGCCGCAGCATTTCCTCGTGATCCCGAAGGAGCATCTGACGGGCGCGAACCAGATCTGCGACGAGCAGGAGCAGCTTGTCGGCCACATCTTCAATGTGATCCGCAAGCTGACGAGCGTGCTCGGCTTCTCCGACGGCTACCGCGTCGTGACCAACTGCGGCGAGGCGGCGGGACAGACCGTGAAGCACCTGCATTTCCATGTGCTCGGCGGCAAGACGCTGGGCAGCTTCAACTGATGATACCGGGGGCGGGCGAATATCCCGCCCCCTTTTTCCAAGAGGGGGATAACGATGCGGCGGCTTGCGATGTTTGCGTGCTCCTTTGCGCTGGCAGCGGCGGTCTATGTCTGGCTGCTGCCGCAAAGCCTTGCGCTGCCCATTGCCGCAATCGCGCTGATCGCGGCGTTCGTGCTGGGCTTTTTCCGCATGGACGCGTGCCGGCGTGCCCGTCTCTGCGCGTTTGGCCTCGCGGTCGGGCTGCTGTGGTGCCGGGGCTATGAGCGCATAAAGCTCGAACCGCTGCGCGCCCTGTGCGGCGAAGAACGCGAGATCACCGCCGAGCTCAGCGACGCCCCGCAGGAGACGGCGTACGGCTGCCGCGTCGAGGCAAGTATCTCCGGCGGGACGATCCTGCTGTATCTGGACTGTGCGCCGGAGGAGCTGTCCCTCGGCGACACCGTGACGCTGCGCGCCGAGGTCATCGACGTCTCACGCGGCAGCGGCGATGATGAGAATCTCTACTATCAGTCGCGTGACATCTCTCTTCTGGGCTTTCAGCGCGGAGACGGGCTGCAGATCGTCCACGCGGACGGCGTGCCGCTTCGCCTTCTGCCAAAGGCGGCGTCCGTCGCGCTGCGCGGGCACATCGACCGCCTGTTTCCGGACGACACCGGGGGCTTTGTCCGCGCACTTCTGACGGGCGACCGCTCCGGCCTGACCTATCGCACGCGAAACGAGCTGTCCGTCACGGGCATCGCGCACGTTGTTGCCGTCTCCGGAATGCACGTTTCGCTGCTCGTCGGCGCGGTCATGCTCCTTTGCTTCAACCGCCGCAGGCTCGGCGCGCTCGTCAGCCTGCCGGTCATGCTGGCCTTTGCGGCAATGCTCGGCTTTACGCCCTCTGTCACGCGGGCGGTCATTATGAACATCGTCCTGCTGATGGCGCCGATCCTGGGCAGGGAGGAAGACCCTGCCACGACGCTGAGCCTTGCGCTGCTGGTCATTCTCGCCTGGAACCCGTGGGCGATCGGCAACCTCAGCTTGCAGCTCTCCTTCGGTGCGGTCGCGGGGATCTTCCTGCTCACGCCGCGCATTGCGCGCTGGCTGCTGCGCCTGCTGCACGGTGATGCGCTGAAAAAGCGCTTCCCGCGCCTGTATGCGCTCGTCCGTGCTGTCGTGGTGATCTTTTCGACGACCCTCGGCGCGACGCTGCTGATCCAGCCGCTGCTGGCGAAGGCGTTCGGCGTGATCTCCCTCATCGGGCCGCTGACGAACGTCCTGCTGCTGACGCTCATCGGCACCGTTTTTACCGCAGCCGTGGGCGTGCTGCTGCTCGGCGTTTTCTATGCGCCCTTCGCTTCGGCGTGCGCGTGGGTGCTCTCGTGGCCCATCCGCGCCGTGCTTTTCCTCGTGCGGGAGCTGGCGAAGCTGCCCTACGCGGCAGTTTACACGACGAGCGGCTATATCGTGGCGTGGCTTGTGCTGGTCTATATCCTGCTTGGTGTGTATTTTCTGCCGAAGCGCGGGCGATCCTCACCCGCGGTGCTGCTTTCCTGCGTGGCTGTGACGCTGCTGTGCGCGTGCGTCCTGTCCGCCGTGGAGCCGGGCGATACGGCGGTCACCGCCTTCGATGTCGGGCAGGGGCAGTGCGTTTTCCTGCGCAGCGGGGACTTTACCGCTCTCGTCGACTGCGGCGGGGACGGCGGCGATGCCGACGGCGAGAACGTCGCGCGAAAGCTCCTGATGGCGGGACACCGGGAGATCGACGTGCTCGTTCTGACGCATTACGATACTGACCATGTCTGCGGCACGGCGCAGCTTCTTTCCCGCATCGACGTGGGGGAGCTCCTGCTGCCGGAGTTGCCGGACGACACGGACAACCGCGACCGCCTTGTCCGCGCGGCGCAGGAGGCGGACGTGCCGTATCGCTTCATAAGCGCGGACACCGCGCTGGAGCTTGACGGCGCGACGCTCAGCCTGCTCATGCCGCCGGATACGCAGGCGGAAAACGCCTCATTATCCGCGTTGCTCTGCGCGCCGGAATGTGATATACTGATCACGGGCGACCTGAGCCAGAAGCAGGAGCGGGCGCTGCTGCAGACGCACGAGCTGCCCGATCTGGAGGTGCTCGTGGCAGGACACCACGGCGCAAAGACCTCGACGGGCGAGGCTCTGCTGGCGCGGACCGCGCCGGACGTCGTGCTCATCAGCGTCGGAGAAAACCGCTACGGTCATCCGTCGCCGCAGGTGCTTGCACGCGTCGCGGCGGCAGGCGCGCAGATCCTGCGCACGGACGAATGCGGCGACATCACGATATTGAGGTAACACCATGGCAAAAAAGCAGGAAAGCACGGGCTTTGAACAACTGAAAAACGACCTCAGGCAGAAGTCGCCCGGCCGCTTTTATGTGCTCTGCGGCGAGGAGGACTACCTGCGCCGGTACTACACGGAGCAGCTCAAAAAGCAGCTTCTGGACGAGCTGACGGCGGATTTCAACTTCCACCGGCTGACGGCGGAGAATTTCTCCGTGCAGGCGCTGTCGGATTCTATGGAGGCGCTGCCGATGATGGCGGAGCGCTCGCTGATCCTGGTCGAGGAGGTCGACCTCTTCGAGCTTTCCGAGGGGGAGCGCGAAAAGCTGACGGGACTGCTCTGCGACGTGCCGGACTACTGCTGCCTGCTTCTGACCTACACGGACTTCAAGCCCGACAAGCGCAAAAAGAAGCTCTGGGACGCCATCGAGAAAAACGCGGTGCTGACCGAGTTCCGCTATCAGAGCGAGAGCGACCTGCGCTCGTGGATCGCGCGGCACTTCCGCGCGCTGGGCAAGCAGATCGCGCCGGAGCTTTGCGGCTACCTGCTGCAGCAATGCGGCCTTTCCATGACGCGGCTCGACGGCGAAATTCAGAAAATCTGCGCCTTTTCCGGCGCGGAGACGGTCGTCCGCGCGGACATCGACGCGGTGGTCGAGCCGACGCTCGACGCCGTGGTCTTCCAGCTCACGGACGCGCTGGCGCAGCGCGATTTTGCGCTGGCGCTGGAAAAGCTGAACGTGCTTTTGAAAATGCAGACCGAGGTCATCCCCATCGTCGCGGCGATCGGCGCGCAGATGCGGCGGCTGAACGCAGCCCGCATTTTGCAGGCCGAGGGCAAGGGCGCGGCGGAGCTTGCGTCCCTGTGCGGCATCGCGCCCTACGCCGCGGGCAAGACGATGACGCTGGCGCGGCGGTTTTCCGACCGCTTTTGCAGGCAGGCGATGCTGCTGTGCTGTCAAACGGATCATCGGATCAAGACGTCCTACGATACGCCGGAGCATCTGGCGCAGATGCTCATCGTCTCGCTTGCCGAGGAGGCGCGCCATGATTAAGCTCCGGCAGGCCATCGTCGTCGAGGGGCGCTACGACAAAAACGCGCTTTCGCAGCTCGTGGACGCGCCGATTTTTGAAACAAGCGGCTTCGGCGTGATGAAGAACCGGGAGCTGCTCGGCTTTCTGCGCCGCGTGGCGCAGACGCGTGGCCTGATCGTCCTGACGGATCCCGACGGCGCCGGCCTCGTCATCCGCAACTTTTTGAAGGGCGCTCTGCCGAAGGAGGGCGTGCTGCACGCCTACATTCCGGACATTCCCGGCAAGGAGCGCCGCAAGACCCACCCGGGCAAGGAGGGCAAGCTCGGCGTGGAGGGCATGACGCCCGAAATATTGCTCACCGCCCTCAAAAACGCGGGTGCGCAGGCCGAACAGACCGACGCGCCCACGGATAAGATCACAAAGACAGAC
>CAMEMX010000064.1 GCA_945927915.1 uncultured Clostridia bacterium | reverse complement strand
GCCAGCCGCGAGACGGGGACGCTCCTTCTGGAGATGGAGCTGGCCGCCAAGGAGACGGAGCGCAAAGGCAGCTCCGTGCTGTATTACAAGCAAAGCGAGTCCATCGAGGACTTTTTGACCGCCGCTGGCGCACCCGTGAGCGCGATGGCGGTGATGTCCGCAAAAATCGAGAAGGAGTGGCGCAACAAGGCAAACCGCCGCGTCAACTGCGACTCGGCGAACGTGGACAAGACCGTCGAGGCGGCGCAGGAGCAGCTTGCCGCCATCCGTGCGCTCGAGGAGCGCGGCATTTTGCAGACGATGCCGGAAAAGCTGCGCGAGACGGCAGCTCTGCGCTGCGAGCACCCGGAGGCGACGCTCAGCGAGCTTGCCGAGCTGCATGAGCCGCCCGCGACGAAATCCGCCGTCAACCACCGGATGCGCAAGCTGCTGGCAACGGCGAAAGAGGGATAGGAGGAAACGCCATGGCATTCGTACATCTTCATGTGCATACCGAATACAGCCTGCTCGACGGCGCCTGCCGCATCGGAAAGCTCGTCAAGCGGGCGGCAGAGCTGGGCCAGAACGCCGTGGCGATCACCGACCACGGCGTCATGTACGGCGTGATCGACTTTTACCGCGCGGCAAAGGCGGCGGGCGTCAAGCCGATCATCGGCTGCGAGGTCTATGTCGCGCCGCGCACGATGGCCGACCGCGTGCATGGCGTGGACGGCGAAGCACAGCACCTCGTTCTGCTGTGCGAAAACGAGACGGGCTATAAGAATCTGAGCTATATGGTCTCCAAAGCGTTTCTGGACGGCTTTTATATCAAGCCGCGCGTGGATATGGAGCTGCTGCGCCGACATTCCGAGGGCATCATCGCCCTGTCTGCGTGTCTTGCCGGCGGCATCCCGCGCCGCCTGCGCATGAACGACTACGCGGGCGCAAAGCAGCTCGCGCTGGAGCTGTCCGGGATCTTCGGAGAGGATCACTTCTATCTGGAGCTGCAGGATCACGGCCTGCCGGAGCAGACGGAGGTCAACCGCGGCATTGTCAAGCTCGCGCAGGAGACGGGACTGCCGCTCGTCGTGACGAACGACGCGCACTACTTAACGCGGGAGGACAGCTACATCCAGGACGTTTTGATGTGCATCCAGATGGGCAAGACCGTGGACGACCCGAACCGGATGCGCTTCGAGACGCAGGAATTTTACCTCAAATCCGAGGACGAGATGCGCGCGCTTTTCCCCAATCTGCCCGAGGCGATCGAAAACACCCAGCGCATTGCCGACCGCTGCAACGTGGAATTTGAGTTCAACCACTACCATCTGCCCGAATTCGTGCCGCCGGACGGCTCGGATTCGCTGACCTATTTCCGCAGGCTCTGCGAGGAGGGCTTCCGCGAGCGCTACCCGGCGCAGCCGCCCGAATACCGCAAGCGGCTGGAATACGAGATGAACGTCATCGAAACGATGGGTTATGTGGACTACTACCTCATCGTGGCGGACTTCATCCTCTGGGCCAAGCACGAGGGCATCCCCGTCGGGCCGGGCAGAGGCTCCGGCGCGGCGTCCATCGCGGCGTACTGTATGCACATCACCGAGATGGACCCGATGAAATACCACCTCATCTTCGAGCGTTTCTTAAACCCCGAGCGCGTCAGTATGCCCGATTTCGACACGGATTTCTGTCAGGCACGGCGCGGCGAGGTCATCGACTATGTCATGCGCAAATACGGCAAGGATCGCGTGGCGCAGATCGTCACCTTCGGCACGATGGCGGCGCGTGCCGCCATCCGCGACGTCGGACGGGCGCTGGACTTCACCTACGCCGAGACGGACGCCGTGGCAAAGCTCATTCCCACGACGCTGCACATGACGCTCGATGAGGCGCTGCGCGTCTCGCCGCAGCTCAAGCAGATGTATGACAGCGACGAGCGCGTGAAAAAGCTCGTCGACACCGCGCGGGCGCTGGAGGGAATGCCGCGCAACACGTCCACCCACGCCGCCGGCGTGGTCATCACAAAAGACCCGGTCTGCGATTATGTGCCGCTGGCGCGTAACGACGACACCATCGTCACCCAGTTCACCATGACGACCATCGAGGAGCTGGGCCTGCTCAAAATGGACTTCCTCGGCCTGCGCAACCTCACGATCATCGAGGACGCCGAGCAGGAGATCCGCAAGCGTCTGCCGGACTTTGACCTGAAAAACGTCAGTGAGGACGACGCCGGGAGCTTCGCCATGCTCTCCGAGGGCAGGACGGCGGGCGTGTTCCAGCTTGAATCGGCGGGTATCACGGGCGTGTGCGTCAACATGAAGCCCCAGTCCATCGAGGATCTGACGGCGATCGTCGCGCTCTACCGACCCGGCCCGATGGATTCCATCCCGCGCTTTATCGACAACAAGCTCCACCCGGAGAAGATCACCTATCTCTGCCCGCAGCTTGAGCCGATCCTCTCGGTCACCTACGGCTGTATCGTCTATCAGGAGCAGGTCATCGAGATCTTCCGCAAGCTCGGCGGCTACAGCCTCGGACAGGCGGACAATATGCGCCGCGCCATCTCGAAAAAGAAGGAAAAGGTCATCCTCGCGGAGCAGAAGGCCTTTGTCTACGGTGACAGCGAGCGCGGCATCCCCGGCGCGATCGCCAACGGCGTGCCGGAGGCCGCCGCGCAGACCATCTATAAGGACATTCTGGACTTCGCGAACTATGCCTTCAATAAGGCGCACGCGGTGTGCTACGCAAAAGTGACCTATGAAACGGCATATCTGAAGTGCCATTTCCCGAAGGAATACATGGCGGCGCTGCTGACGAGCGTGCTCGACAACACCGCCAAGGCCGTCGGCTATATCGCCGAGTGCCGCGAGCTGGGCATCGCCCTGCTGCCGCCCGACGTCAACGCCTCGGAGGACAAGTTTACCGTCGAGGAGGCGGGCATCCGCTTCGGCCTCGGCGCGGTCAAGAACATCGGACGCGGCCTGCTGCGCCAGATGGTCGCGGAGCGCGAAAAAAACGGCAAGTTTACCTCGCTGGAGGATTTTATCGAGCGGATGCTGGATGCGGACATCAACAAGCGCGCCGTGGAGAACCTCATCAAGTGCGGCGCGCTGGACGGCCTCGGCCTCAACCGCGCGCAGATGCTCTACTGCTATGAGACGGTCATGGACACCGCCGCCAACAGCAAAAAACGCAACCTTGCCGGACAGCTCCAGCTTTTCGATATGCTCGGCGGCGAGGAGGAGAAAAAATCCACCCTCAACATGCCGAAGCTGGCGGAGCTGCCGAAAAACGAACGGATGCAGATGGAGAAGGAGACGATCGGACTTTACCTGTCCGGTCACCCGATGGACGAATACCGCAAGCAGCTCAAGGGCAGCGGCGTCGTGCCGATCCTGCGCATTCTGGAATCGTTCGAGAACGCCGACGGCGTCTACCGCGACGACCAGATCGTCCGCATCGCGGGCATCATCGAGACGGTGCGCATGAAAACAACGCGCAATAACTCCATGATGGCGTATGTGACGCTGGAGGATGACACCGCAGCCATCGAATTGCTGACATTTTCCAACGTGATCGCAAAATGCGGCAACATCCTGACGGAGAACACGCCCGTCGTTGCAGAGGGCAGGTTGTCCGTGCGCGACGAAAAGGCCCCGCAGATGGTCGTCAACGAGCTGCGGCTGCTGGCGGATGTCGCGCGGAAGGAGCCGCAGAAGCTCTATCTGAAGCTGCCCTCGGAGGGCTGCCGCGCCGACCGCAAGACCCGCGCGATCCTCAATATGTTCCCCGGCGACGTGCAGGCTGTCCTTTACTTCGCGGACACCGGCGTGCGGCGCGGGACGACCTGTTCGCTGCGGGCGGATATGCTCGCCGAGCTGCGGACGCTACTGGGCGAAAGCTGTGTCGTTTTGAAATAATCCCGGTTTTTTGTAACAAAGAGACTACACTTTTGTAACGACCTGTGCTATAATACTACAATAGATTAGAATTCTACAATCGGGGAGGAGGCGCTGCCGTGAAACGTATCATATTGTTCGTGCTTGTGCTGGCGCTTTCCGCTTCGCTGAGCGGCTGCTTCCTCGACCCTGCGGAGAACCTTTATGCCATCCCCAAGCAGCCGGAGGAATACTACGAGCTGCAAAAAGCCATCGAGGAGGCCATGCCGGAGGGAACGACCTATTGCACGCCGACGTCCGGCGACAACCAGCAGGCGGTGCAGCTTGCCGACCTCGACGGCGACGGCAGCGACGAGACGATCGTCTTTCTGAAGACTGCCGCCGGCTCGCTGACGGTGTGCATTTTCTCCCGGCGAGACGGCGCCTACCGCCTGCTTGCAAGCCTGGAATCCGCCGGCAGCAGCTTTGACCATGTGGAATATGTGCAGATCGACGGCGAGCCGGGCAACGAGCTCGTCTTCGGCCGCCTCATCAGCGATCAGGTCGCACAGACGCTGAGTGTCTACGCCCTGCGCGGCGACACGGCGCAGGAGCTTCTGACGGCGAACTATTCCGAATATATCATGGCCGATCTCGACGCAGACGGCAACCGCGACCTCGTGCTGCTGCGTGCGGACACGGAGCAGAGCGGCGTCGCGGAATACTACCACTGGCAGGAAGGCCAGCTCGTCCGTGCGCGGGAGGCCGGCATGACCACGCCGGTCACGGCGGTCAAGCGCATCATCACCGGCAGAATGTGCCAGGAGGTTCCTGCGGTCTTCGTCGCCTCGGAATACGGCGAGGGTATGATCGTGACGGACATTTTTGCCCTGCGTCACGGAGAATTCTGCAACCTGACGCTTGCCGACGGCAACAACACCGGCGTTGAGACGGTGCGTGATTATTACGTTTACAGCACCGACATTGACGACGACGGGCTGATCGAGCTGCCGCGCCTGATCGCGCTGCCTGAGCTGGAGGACGACGAGACGTCCAAAAACCGCTCGCTGATCTGCTGGTATAACCTGCTGCCGAGCGGCACCGAGCAGGTCAAATGCCTGACCTACCACAGCTATTCCGGCGGCTGGTATCTGATCGTCCCGCAGCGGTGGGCGCAGACGCTTGCCGTTACGCGCGTAGCCGTCAGCAGTACGACGCTCGGCTTCCGCTTCCAGCTTGTCAGCGACGGAAAGACGACGGCGCTGTTTACGCTGTGCGCCGTCAGCAAGGACGACACAAAACGCCTTGCCGAGGAACCGGGCTGGGAGAAGCTCGCGGAGAACGGCAATACGGTCTATCTGTGCAGCCTGGAAAAGGGCGCTGCTGCGGAGGGCTTGAATGTGGGGACGCTGCAAACCATGTTCCGCTTTATCCGCGTGGACTGGAAAACGGGTGAGACGGAATAAGTCAGCCGCACCGATGCGGTGATTTGAGAAGAAAAAACCAACGGTGACAAACGCCGGGGAGGATATATTGATGAAAAAGGTACTGATTTTGGAGGATGAGGTCAGCATTCGCAGCTTCGTGGTCATCAACCTCAAGCGCGCAGGCTACGACCCCATCGAGGCGGGCACGGGCATGGAGGCGCTCGAACGGCTGAAGGAGAACCCGGACGTCGGCGTGGCGATCCTGGACATCATGCTGCCCGACATCGACGGCTTTGAGGTCTGCCGCAACATCCGCGCGACCAACAAGACCATCGGCATCATCATGCTGACGGCGCGCACGCAGGAGATGGACAAGGTGACCGGCCTGATGACGGGCGCGGACGACTATGTGACCAAGCCGTTCTCTCCGGCGGAGCTGACGGCGCGCATCGACGCGCTCTACCGCCGCATCGGCGGCGGCGCGGAGACGAACCCGGAGATCATCGTCCACGAGCCGTTCACGCTCAACATCCGCAACCGCACGCTGGAAAAGGACGGCCGCCGCATCAAGCTGACGCAGGTGGAATATGCCATCATCCAGCTCTTTATGCAGAACCCCGGCCGCGCCCTGTCCCGCGAGGACATTCTGGCGGCTGTCTGGGGCAGGGACTATGACGGTGAATTGAAGATCGTCGACGTCAATATCCGCCGCCTGCGCATCAAGATCGAGGACAACACCGCCAACCCGACCTATATCACAACGGTCTGGGGCTTCGGTTATAAGTGGGGACTGTAAAGCCGCAGGGCTCTGTGGAGGAAAAACGCGTGAAAAAGGTGAAGGGCCTGCAAAAACGCTGGCTGAGAAATACCCTGAGCCTCGTGCTGGCGTTGGTGTTCCTGTGCGTGGCGGCGCTGTCCGTTACCGTCGCCACCTACTACTATTCCAATATGCGGGCGGGTATGGAGGCCAAGGCGCGCACAAGCACGAGCTTCTTTGAGACCTATATCGGCAAGAGCTACCACGAATACTACAGCTCCTGCGCGAAATTTGCGCAGACCTTCGACTCGAAGGACGTCATGGAGCTGCAATTCATCAACACGAATGACCGTATCGTGGCGTCCTCCTTCGGCCCTCTTGCAACCAGAGCGGCTACTACGAGCGATATTACGCAGGCCATCGAGACGAAGTCCATCAGCACCTTTACGGGCAGAAACCCCGCCACGGGCGAACGCATCATGGCGGTCTCCAGCCCGCTGATCTATTCCAACGGCGAGGTCATCGGCGTTCTGCGCTATGTCACCAGCCTTTCCCGTGTCGACCGGCAGATCATGCTCTTCAGCGCGCTCGTCGTGCTGGTCGGCCTGCTGATCCTGCTGATCGTCTATGTCAGCGGCAGATACTATTTGAAATCTATCCTGGTGCCTGTCTCGGAGATCACCGCGACGGCAAAGCGCATCGCATCGGGCAGCTACGGCGTGCAGATCCAGCGCCAGTCCGATGATGAGATCGGCGAACTGGCGGACACGATCAACGATATGTCGATGAAGATCAGCCGCTCGGAGAAGATGCAGTCGGAATTCGTCTCGTCCGTCTCCCACGAGCTTCGCACCCCTCTGACGGCGATCAGCGGCTGGAGCGAGACGCTGCTCTCCGCCGGCGGCTCGATGGACACGACCGAGGCAAAGCGCGGCCTGAACATCATCCTGCGTGAATCGCGGCGCCTGACCGGCATGGTCGAGGAGCTGCTGGAATTCACGCGGATGCAGGACGGACGCTTCACCCTGAACGTCGTGCAGAGCGACATCCGTGCCGAGTTTGAGGACACGGTGTTCATGTACGGCTCGCGCCTGAAGCAGGAGAATATCGAGCTTGTCTATCTGGAAAACGACGAGGAGATCCCGGAGATCCCCTGCGATCCTTCCAGAATGCGGCAGGTTTTCTTAAACATCCTCGACAACGCCGCGAAGCACGGCGGCGAGGGCGGGAAGATTACGGCGGAAATGCGCTGCGAGGACGGCTTCGTGATTGTGTGCATCCGCGATTTCGGACCGGGCATCCCGGAGGAAGAGCTTCCCCTTGTCAAAAAGAAATTCTATAAGGGCAGCTCCAAGGCACGCGGCAGCGGCATCGGCCTCGCGGTCTGCGAGGAGATCGTCACCATGCACAACGGCACATTGGAGCTTGCAAACGCCGAAGGCGGCGGCACCCTCGTGACCATCCGCCTGCCCATCGCGGGACATTAGAAAGGAAGCTTATGGCAAAAAAGACGACAACAGAAAAATTTAAGACCATGATCGGCGGACAGGCGCTGATCGAGGGCATCATGATGATGGGCCCGGAGAAGTGCGCCACCGTCGTGCGCACGAAAGACGGCATCCAATCCAAGGTCGAGCCGCGCAAGCCCGCAAAGAAGTTCAGCGTGAAGAAGATCCCGCTCGTGCGCGGCGTATTCAACTTCTGCGCCTCGATGAAGACGGGTGTGAGTGCGCTGATGTATTCGGCGGATCTGTTCGCGGAGGACGACGGCGAAGCGGAGCAGAGCCAGTCCAAATTTGACGCATGGCTGGAGAAAAAGCTCTCCTCCGAAAAGGCGCAGAGCACGCTCATCACGATCGCGGTGGTGCTCGGCATCGCGCTGTCGGTCGGCCTGTTCATCGTTGTGCCGTCGCTCATCGGCTCGTTCATCAACCGTTGGATCACGGACAACGAGCTGGTGCGCAACCTGCTCGAGGGCGCCGTTCGCATTGCGATCTTCCTTGCGTATATGTTCCTCGTCTCACGGATGAAGGACATGAAGCGCGTCTTTTCCTACCACGGCGCGGAGCATAAGACCATCCGCTGCTATGAGGCAAAGCTCCCGCTGACGGTCGAAAACGTCCGCGCACAGACCCGCCTGCACCCGCGCTGCGGCACGAGCTTCCTCTTTGTCGTCATCATCGTGTCGATCCTCGTGTTCTCGGTCGCATCGGTGCTGCTGCGCCCGGTCACGCCGGAATTTGACTCCGCCATCTTAAACGCGCTGCTGCGCGTGG
>CAMEMX010000063.1 GCA_945927915.1 uncultured Clostridia bacterium | reverse complement strand
ATCCGGAGCCGTTTTTCTCAAACCACTGACGGATCCAGGCGACAATATCGGCGCTTACCTTTTCCGCATCAAAACTCATTTTCGTTCCCTCCTGTGAAGTGTTTGCATAGCACGTACACTATAGCACACTCTTTTTGAAATTTCTACGCTTTTGCTCTTTACTTTTGAAAAAAATGGGGATAAAATGAAATCGAAATTTGCCGCACCAGGCAGAATAAGGTGATATTATGAATAACGTACATAACGCAGTCCGCAGAATCGGCGTTCTGACCAGCGGCGGCGACGCACCCGGCATGAATGCTGCGGTTCGCTCCGTCGTCCGTGCCGCCATTTTCCGCGGGATTGAGGTCGTCGGCATTCGCCGCGGCTGGAACGGTCTGATCAACGGCGACATCGTCCGTCTGGACGAAAAGAGCGTCGCGCACATCATCAACCGCGGCGGCACCATCCTCTACACCGCCCGCAGCGAGGAATTCCGCACCCCCGAAGGGCAGCAGCGTGCCGTCAACACCTGCAAGCTGCTTGGCCTTGACGGCATCGTCGCCATCGGCGGCGACGGCACCTTCCGCGGCGCACTGGCGCTGTCGCAGCACGGCATCTCCGTCGTCGGCATCCCCGGCACCATCGACAACGACATCGCCTGCACCAACTACTGCATCGGCTTCGACACCGCCGCAAACACCGCCATCGAGTGCATCGACCGCCTGCGTGACACCATGCAGTCGCACGAACGCTGCTCCGTCGTCGAGGTCATGGGCAGAAACGCCGGCCACCTTGCGCTGTATGTCGGCCTCGCCGTCGGCGCCACCGCCGTCCTCGTGCCCGAACAGCAGGAGGATTTCCAGAAGGAGATCATCGAAAAGATCCGCAACGCCCGTCTCAACGGCTTCACGCACTATATGGTCGTCGTCGCCGAGGGCGCCGGCAGCGCCTATGACGTCGCCAAGAAGATCAAGGAAGAGATCTGCATCGAGCCTCGCGTGACCGTCCTCGGTCACATCCAGCGCGGCGGCACCCCGACAGCCCGCGACCGCGTCACCGCAACGCGCATGGGCTACCGCGCGGTGGATATCCTCGCAAGCGGCGGGACGAACCGCGTCATTTGCATCAACGACGGCCGGATGTGCGACATCGACATTGAGGAGGGTCTCGCCCTGCGCAAGGGCATCGACCAGGAGGAATGGACCGTCCTCGAAGCGATGACCGGCGTGTGATCCCGCTCTTTCGGAGCGCCCTTTTCCGGGCGCTCCGTTTTTTTGCGCCGCAAAACAAAGCCCCATGCCCGGACGGGCATGGGGAATTTGTTTTGAATTAGACTCTCTCCTTGACCTTTGCGGCCTTGCCGAGACGATTGCGCAGGTAATACAGCTTCGCACGGCGAACCTTGCCGCGGCGAACGGTCTCAACCTTAACGATGCTCGGGGAATGCACGGGGAAAACCTTCTCGCAGCCGACGCCGTAGCTCAGGCGGCGAACGGTGATGGACTCCTCAATGCCGCCATGCTTGCGGGCAATGATGGTTCCCTCGAACACCTGCACTCTCTCACGAGCGCCTTCCTTGATTTTCACATGAACGCGAACGGTGTCGCCGACATTCATCTGCGGCAGTTCTTCCTTCATGTACTGGCTGGTCAGAGCCTTCATCAGATCCATAATACTTGTCCTCCTTGTTTATTAGGCGTTCATTCCGGCGTTGACCGCGCCGCAGAGGACCACCCATTTGCAGACCAATATACTTTACCACGTGGCGCCGGAAAAATCAAGCATAATTTTAATTTTTTTCGGCAAAAAGTCTGCCGTTCGGCTCCTTCCCGTTCTTTCCGCGCAAAAAAGCGCGGCGTTTCCTCCGGGCTGCGCCACCACGCTCCGAAACTGCAAAAGTTTTGTGAAAAAAACGTCGCAACGGTGTATTTTCCCGCGGAAGTATGCTATAATGTACATAGCTATATGTGCGGGAGCGTGCTATGAAACAGAAAAAACAAAATCAACGGAACATTCCCCATTATCGAACCATCCCTGTCGTCAACGCCGATTTCCGCGAGGGTCTGTCCCCCGATGAGGTGCGTCTGCGCCAGCAAAACGGCCTGCGCAACATCACCCCCGCCTCCAATACCAAGACGGAGCGTCAGATTGTCAAGGAAAAGGTCTTCACCTTCTTCAATCTCATCTTCATCGTCCTTGCCGCCGCGCTGATCCTTGTCGGCTCGTTCAAGAACCTGATGTTTTTGGTCGTCGCCGTGGCGAACACCGTCATCGGTATTTTTCAGGAGATCCGTGCAAAGCGCGCAGTCGATAAGCTGACACTTGTTGCCGCGGGCACGCTCCGCGCCGTCCGCAGCGGCGAACGTGTCGCCGTGCGGACGGATCAGCTCGTGCGCGACGATATCGTCGAATTCGGTGCAGGCGATCAGATCTGCGCCGACGCCATCGTACGCGACGGGCAGGTGCAGGTCAACGAATCGCTGCTGACCGGCGAGGCCGACGCGATCATCAAAAATCCCGGCGATGCGCTCAAATCCGGCAGCTTCGTGATCTCCGGCCGCTGCCGCGCTCAGCTCACCCATGTCGGCGCGGACAGCTACGCTGCCAAGCTCGCGGCGGAGGCCCGCCGCGATGTCCGCTCGACCCAGTCGGAGATGATGCGCTCGCTGACAAAACTCATCACCGTCGTCGGCATCGCCCTGATCCCCATGGGTATCATCCTCTTCATCCGCCAGATGCAGTCGCTTCCGCTGCGCGCCTCCGTCGAAGCCACCGTCGCCGCCCTGATCGGCATGATCCCGGAAGGACTTTACCTGCTGACCAGCGTCGCCATCGCAGTAAGCTGCCTCAAGCTCTCCCGCAGCCGCGTGCTCGTGCAGGACATGAACTGCATCGAGACGCTCGCACACGTTGACATCCTCTGCGTGGACAAGACCGGCACGATCACCGAACCGTCCATGGAGGTCACGGACATCTATCCGATCGACTCCGGCCGCTTCACCTATGAGGACATCGAGAGCATCCTCGCCGCCTTCTACTATGGCGAAGAGCCGGACAACGAGACAGCCCGCGCCATGGCTACCCAGTTCGGCGGGGAATCCAACTGGCGCGCGGTGCGCCGCATTCCCTTCTCCTCCTCGACCAAATACTCCGCCGCCGATTTCGGCCAGCACGGCAGATACATCATCGGCGCGCCGGAGTTCGTTATGGGCCCGCGCTATGAGGATATTCGCCAGACGGCGGAGCCGTGGTCGGCACGCGGCTGCCGCGTGCTGCTGCTCGCTTCCTATGAAGCGCCGTTTGAAGACAAGCTCGATTGCGAGCTTGTCACACCTATCGCCCTGGTCTACCTGACCAACCTCATCCGCCCGGACGCGCCCGCCACCTTCCGCTATTTTGCGCAGCAGGGCGTCTCCATCCGCGTCATCTCCGGCGACAATCCGCTGACCGTCTCGGAGGTCGCGACCCGTGCCGGCATCGAAAACGCCGACCGTTACATCGACACCACGACCCTTGTCTCCGACCGCGACTTTGCCGAGGCTGTGCGGAAGTACACCGTCTTCGGACGCGTCACGCCGGAACAGAAGCGCAAGCTCGTGCGCGCTTTCCAGGCGCAGGGTCACACCGTTGCCATGACGGGCGACGGCGTGAACGACGTGCTCGCGCTCAAGGATGCCAACTGTGGCATCGCAATGGCCTCCGGCAGTCAGGCCGCCTCGCAGGTATCGCAGATCGTGCTGCTCAATTCGCAGTTCTCCGCCATGCCGCACATCGTTGCGGAGGGCCGCCGCGTCATCAACAACATCCAGCGCGCGGCCTCGCTCTTCCTCGTGAAGAACATTTTCTCCTTCGCGCTGACGTTCCTGCTGCTGTTTTTGGATATGTCCTATCCCCTGCAGGCCATTCAGCTCTCTCTCATCAGCTCGCTGACGATCGGTGTGCCCGCATTCTTCCTCGCGCTCGAACCGAACTACGCCCGTGTTGAGGGCAAGTTCATGCGCAACGTCATTCGGCGCGCCATCCCGGGAGGTCTGACCAATCTGCTCTTGGTACTGGCGGCAGGCGTGTTTACGCGTCTGTTTGATCTGCCGGAGACGGATTTCAACACCATGTCCGTCTGGATCGTCTCGACCGTCGGCTTTGTCACGCTCTATTATGTCTGCAAGCCCTTCACGAAGCTGCGCCTTGCGGTGTTTGTGACCATGCTGGTCGGGATGCTGTTGTCGCTGCTCGTGCCGGTCTTTGCCTCGTTCCTGGAGCTGACGACGATCAGCAACAAATCTCTGCTCCTCTTCCTCGTTCTGATGGTCGCCTGCCCGACCGTGATCCGCTTCTTCCAGCTCATCTTTGACAACCAGGTCGCCAGACACGAGACGAAAAAGAAGCAGAATAGATGATCGTATGATACGAAAAGCACCGCAGATGCGGTGCTTTTCGCTGCTTTCCCTATGTTGAATAATGCTGTAGCACAGTCTGCCCCTCAGCTTGTTGCGCAGGCGCCTTTTGCGGTGCGCCGGAGCTTCTTCGCAGCTTCTGCGCCAGCGCAACGAGGCGGTACATGACAGGCCGCAGCACAAGGTCGCATTGACCGATGTACTCGCAAAACCGTGCGCCAAAGCCCGCCTTATAGCGGTGCAGGCCGAACTTCGGATTATCCGGTGTCGGATAGCCCTCCACACCGCGAAAATCAAAGACCGTGCAGCCTTGCGCCAGCGCGTCGCATTGCGCCGCAAACTGGATCAGCTCATTCGGATGCTCCGCACGGTTTTCCGTATCCGAGCAGCCGTACATAAAGCTCGCCTGCCCGCCGAAAAAGACGAAAATCGCCCCGGCGACCGTTTTCCCTTCGTACTGCGCCAGATACAGCCGCGCGTTTTGCGGCATCTCCTCCAGCATCGCGCGAAAATACGCCTCGCCGCGTGGCGTAAAGCCGTTTTTTTGTGCGACCTGCTCCATCATGCGGCAAAACTGTGGAAGATCCTCCACCGATCCCCGGCGCACCGTTATGCCGTTGCGGACGGCATGGTGAATATTATAGCGCGTGCTGCGGTGATACTGCGCCGCCAGCGTCTCCGGTGTCATGCCGGTCAGATCGAGCACATAGCCCATGCGCGGCTGAAAGAGGGAGTAATCCGTCGCGGCGTTGACCGTGAAGCCCTCCTTTTTCACTGCTTCGGCAAAGGCATCATCCTGCGCCGAAACGCGCGGATCAATGCGCAAAAGGTACGCGCCGAGGCGCTTTGCCAGCACCTTTGCCGCGTCGACAAGCTCGCAAAATGTCACCGCGTCGCCATCAGAGAAGACCGGCCCGCAGGGGCAGTAAAGCAGGCAGGTGTGCAGCGCGTGGATATTGTGCCGCAGCAACGCCATCGTCCCGGTGATCCTGCCCGCCGCATCGCGGCGCAGGATGCCGTACCAGCCCCAGTCGCGCTTCACGCGTCCCCAGAGCGAGGTCTGCATAAACTGGCAGTTTCCCTGCGTGCGCACGAACTCGTCCAGCTCCTGCGCGTGCGCCGCGTCAACATATTCTGTCATAATATCCTTCTTCCATCATTTGATGGGAAAAGAATAGCACCGCTTTGTATCACGAATCAGTCAGAGTTGTATCTGATTTGCATAATGGCTACTGCGCCGAATCCTCGCTCACTGCATAGTCCAGCGCATTCCATTCCGTCTGCGAAATACCGGTGAACTCCAGTATGCCAATGCTGCCTTGAAAGCGTACCGCAAACGGGACACGGTTGCCGCTCTCGTCGTACAGGCAGCACCGTGCAAGATAGAAATCGTAATCGTCTCCCGCAGACTTGTATTCGTCTTCCCGAAATACGGAGACATCCGAAACCGTCAGCCCGTAATATAGTCCCCAGCCGCGAATTATTTCTTCCAAGGGGGAGGGCTCGCCCAGGTCTTGCGTCTCGATCATCTCCGCCACGGCTCTATACCCGTTCAGCAGATCGACCAGATGCAGGATCTTCCCGCTTTCGGGGTCATAGACGGCATACGCCCAGCCTTCGGCGGAGTAGATCTCGTAATACCGAAAGGCGATGTTGCCGATCCGGTCCACAACGAGGAAGCACGTCGCGGAGAGTCCCTGGGAAAACTGATCCCACAGATTCGCATAGTTGTAGTCGCCGATCGCGCCATAGGCATGGAGCTCGTCCAGCTCGGCAAAAAAGGCCTCCGAGATCGCAGCCATCGAGAGCGTCTCGCTGCCCTGCTCTACGTCCAGCGCGGAATAGTTTCTCTCGGCCAGAATCGCCTGCTTTTGCGCGACCGTCAGCGTATCATAGTTCAAAACGCCGTTGGCTCCATCGTAGGTCTCCACCTGTGACAGCGCCTGTTCCTGCTCGAAATGCAGCAGCAGGCGCGGCAGGAAAAACGCGCAGACCAGCGCCAGTACCGTCGGAACGATCCAGAGCCACTTCGCTTTTTTCATTCCTCCGCACCTCCCAGCACAAACGATACGCACGTTCCCTTGCCGACCTCGCTCTCAAACGTGAGGCTCGTCCCGTGCAGCTCCGCGATCCGGCTGCACAGAGCCAGGCCGAGACCGGCGCCGCCCTCTGCTCTCGCGCGGGATTTATCGACCATGAAAAACGGCTCGGTCAGGCGCTCGAGCGCCTCATTCGGGATGCCGCGCCCGTTATCGCGCACGGAAAAGCGGAAGCCGCCCTCCGTCTGCCGCGCATACAGGCGGATGATGTCGCCCGCGTCGGACGCCTTTCGCGCGTTGTCGATCAGGTTATACAGCAAGACCTGCAGCAATTCGGGCACGACGTTCAGCTCCTGCTCCTCCACGCGCGTCTCAAGGCGGATGTTTTTCTCTTTCAGGATGTATGCGCAGCTTGCGGCGGTGTCCTGCACGAGACGCGACGTACTCGCCTTGCGAAATTGCGGCGTCTCACGTTCCAGCGCAAACAGGTCGAGCAGGGCGAAGGACATCGCCTCCAAGCGTTTGCCCTCGGAGAAAATATAGTTTGCCGCCTCGACCTGCTTCTTTTGCGGCAGGACGCGGCTGCGCAGTGTGTCGGCATAGCCGATGACGCTCGTCAGCGGCGTTTTCAGCTCGTGGGCAAAGCTCGCGGTGAAGTCCTTCTGCCGCTGCGCCGCGTCGGCAAGCTCATGGATCTTCGTTTCCAGCGAATCCGCCATGTCGTTGAAGGACTGCGCAAGCTGACCCAGCTCGTCATTTGAGCGCACGACGGCGCGTTTGTCGTATTGCCCCTCCGAAAACTGCTTGGCAGCGCGGGAAATGCGCCGCACGGGACGGGTCAAATAAAACGTCATAGCCGTCGTAATGCCGATGCCGACGACGAGGATCAGCAGCATGATGAGCTGATAGCGCGCCAGATCGTCGTCCGCGCGCGTGAACAGCGCCGTGATTTCGCGGATCCTGCTCAGGCGGTAGGTGCTTCCGAAGCACGAGACGTTCTGCGTGCAAAGGACATAGTATCGGTCGTCGTCAGAGACGATGCGCGCCTGTATCACGCCGTTGGGCGTCTCCATTTCGTCGCTGATGCGCATACCGTTCGTGCGCACAAGGATCGCGCCGCTCTCGTCGCGGATGCAGAACTCACGCTGCTGCGCCGAGCTGTCCTGCGTCAAGAGCGTGCGCATGGACTGCACCGCGCCGTCCGTATCTCCGAAGCGCAGCTCTCCGGCGCAGAGCGCCTGCACCGTCAGGCCGAACATCCGCATATCCTCCTTCGCTTCCTCCATTTCCGAGTCCAGCGAGGAACGGAACGCGCCGCGCACGACGAGATATCCGCTGACGGACAGCGCGATCGCGAGCAGGAGGGCAACAACGGAGATCATCTTCCATGTAAACTTCAAGGCGTGACCTCCAAACGGTACCCGACCTTATAGATCGCCACGAGGCGCTTCTCCCAGCCGAGCTTTTTGCGCAGCCGCTGGACGTGCAGGTCCACCGTGCGGCTGTCGCCCGTGTATTCCGTCTCCCAGACGCGCTCATAGATGGTATCACGGAACAACGCAATGTTGCGGTTGCGGACGAACAGCAGCAAAAGCGCATATTCCTTGTGCGTCAGCGTCACGGGCACACCGCCCCTGGTCACAAGCATGGAGCGCGGCTCGATCACCACGTCATCGATCTCATAACGCTCATCGGTCTTGCCCGTCCGCCGCAGGACACTCTCGACGCGGGCGATCAGCTCGACAATTTCAAAAGGCTTGACCAGATAGTCGTCCGCACCCGCGCGAAGGCCCTGTACACGGTCTGCGACCGACCCGCGCGCGGTGATAAAAATAACGGGGGTACCCGTCGGGCGGATCTGATCCATCAGCTCAAATCCGTTCGCACCGGGCAGCATAATGTCCAGCAGGATCAGGTCAAAGGTATTATCCTCCAGAAGATCGGCTGCCGCAAGGCCGTCATACACACAAACGCACTGGTAGCCGCAACTGCTCAGGTTCAGATCGATCAGATTCGCAATGGGCTTCTCATCCTCAACAATTAAGATCCGCATTCGTTTCTCCCCTTTTGCCTCTTTCTACGGATAACATTTTGCATCAGGATTGTATCATATCTGCATCAGGATTTCAATTTTTCAAACGAACTATTGACATTTTTCC
>CAMEMX010000062.1 GCA_945927915.1 uncultured Clostridia bacterium | reverse complement strand
ACGCCGGCCTTGCTTGCCACGTCGCCCATGTCCATGATCTCCGCGACGGTGCGGGTCTCATCCCACGGATCCGTGCCCAGACGGACGAGGTAGAACGGGGAGGACTTCGCGCTCATGCACGGGTTCCAGTAGATGCTGCCGGTGTTGTAGTCGTAGGTCATGGCGGCATAGTACCAGGTGTCGGTATTGGTGCTGCCGATCTGCGTGGTTTCGAGGGTGTCGGGATCGACGGTGAACAGGCTGCCGAACATATTCGACACGACGATGATGCCGTCGGCGGTGACGCACATCGCAGGAGCGATCGCGCCGTTCGCGCCGATGTCGCCCTTGAACGCGCCGAGGGCGTCGACGTCGCCGGTGTCGAGGTCGATGATGGCGAGGCCGCCGTTGGTCAGGTCGACCGCGTACATACGCCCGGTGTTGTAGTCAAAGCCAATGTTGCCCAGCTCGATGCCGAGGGTGTAGCCCACGAGCTCGGGAGCGCCGAAGGTGGTCTCCTCGGGCGTTGCGCCCTGGTTGACCTTGCTCTTATAGAGCACGGTGGCTTTGCTGACGGCGTTGTTGCCGTCGTCACGCGCCTCGACGGTGACGAGGTAGACATAGCCGTTGTAGTAAGCGCCGCCCTGCCACAGCGCGGGCTGCGTGGACGTCTCGCCGGTGATGGGATCGACGACGGTCAGGTTCTGCTTGCCGAGCTGCGTGATCTTGGCAGGCGCCTGATCGGAGTAGGTGACCCAGGTGAAGCGGTTGTCCGCGTTGACATAGTCCTCAATGATGTAGCTGTAGAGCGCCTGCTCGGAGGGGACGACGGTGATCGTGCAGGTCGCCGTGCGATCCTCCCACGCGCCCTCGTTGCTCTGCGTCTCGGAATTCCACGGGCCTGCCCACTTATTCCAAACCTGACCCTTGGCGTAGATCTCGACCTCGCCGGCGGTCTTCGCGGTGACGAAGCCGTAGTCGTCCACGACCGCGACAGTCTCGTCGCTCGTCGACCACGTCACGTCGGTCGGGTCGCAGTTCCACGGGTTCCAGTCGAGCTTCATGCGCTTGGTCTGACCCTCGACCATCATCATCTCATAGGGGTTCATATCGAATCTCTCGGGCTTGGCGCCCATGGTGAACAGGTCGGAGACGAGCTTGGTGGGAACGAACAGACAGGTCTGGCCGCCCGCGCCGTAGGTGCCGACCTCGGTGCCCTTGCCGGTCTCGAGATCGAGCGTGTAGGTGACGTTGATGTTCTTGTAGTAGGAGCCGGCCTTGGTCTGGCTGTGCGCGTACCAGTACATCGTGTCGGTGTTGTGGTCATAGCCCATGGACTGGATGACGTTGACGCCGGAGTAGTCCAGCACGTCGGCAAAGCCGGTCGCGCCGATCTTGGTGCAGTCGACCACTTCCGTGCCAAGGGTGTCGTCCCAGCGTGCTTCGGGGTTGATGGAGTACAGGTCGGCGTTGGAGTCGATGCCGTAGAGCTTGCCGTCGGTGGTGCAGCCCAGCGTCAGAAGCTCCGCGCCCTCGGGCAGGCCGACGATGCGCGCCTCGGCGTCGACGTAGAGCTTGCCGTCCCACTTGGAGATCCAGACGCGGAACAGGGCGTTGTAGCCGTCGTCGTCGCCGTCGCCGTCGTTGTCGCCGGCGTAGCTCCAGCCGGTGGCAAGCAGGCTGTCCGTGCCGGAGCAGTTGCCATACAGATCATAGATGGTGCTGACGGTGTCGGAATAGTCGAGCGCCATGTCGTAGAAGACGAACACGCCGCTGTCGCCGATCTTGCCGTTCTGCTTCAGCAGGGTCTGCGTGCCCCAGTAGGTGCCGGACGGGGTGACCAGCTCCAGGTTGCCGGTGACGGCGCTCTGGGCGATCAGGTAGCCGTTGACATACTCGGCCGCGTAGTAGCGGTTGGAGGAGTCGAAGGTTTCGTTGCGGTAGTCGGTGAAGTCGGACTTCTTGGCGCTGAACCAGCCGGCCTCGACCGCCGCCATGTCGAACGTCTCGCAGCCGTACAGACGGTCTGCGCTCAGCTCTGCGGGAGCGGGCTTGACGTCGTTCTGCGCACCGAGGTTCAGGACAACGTCGTACTCGGCCTCGTTGCAGGCGTAGTCCGCCAGTACGAGGGTGAACTCGTTGCCGAAGCCGGTGATGTCGAACTTCTGCTTGAAGGTCGTGCCCGGTTCGTTTTCGACCTCGAACTTGCCCATGATGACGCCGGTGTTGCTGACGAACAGGACGGCGGCGATGTGCTGGTTCTCGGTGATCTCAAGCTCCAGATAGGTGCGGTCGCGGTTGTACCAGAGGGAATTCTGCAGGTCGTCCGCGTTTTCGAGCTTCGGCGCGATGTCGTCGAGCGTGACCTCGAAGGTGCGCACATCGTCGACGATGTCGTCGCCGTCGTCGGCCCACGCCTCGACCTTGTAGACGACGCGGGTGCCGTCGGGCAGCTTCCGGGCGTCGTCGCCCTCGCCGACCATGCCGTTCCAGACGTTGCCCTCATCGCGGAGGAAGTAGGCCGGGATGACCATGCCGTAGGACTGATAATAGTAGGACTTGCGCAGGTTCTCGCCGGAGATCTCGAAGTAGACCTCGCCGCTTTCCTTGTCGGTGACGGTGAAGGTCATCTTCTTGGCGCTGCGGAGCATACCGAAGTCGATCTCGTCGAGCGGGTTGGAATAGGAGAACGCGTTGTACTCGTCGCCGGACTTGCCCGCGCGGATGTACGGGTTGGTGCCGAGCTGAGAGTGGTAGGTGTAGACGAGGAAGTCATACAGCGAGCCGTTGTCGTCGATGACCGGGGCATCGGACCAGTCGCCGTAGAAGCCGAGAATCGGCATCGTCAGGGTGGGCTCGCCCTCGGCGGACGCGTAGACATAGCCCTCGACCCAGATGCCGTTCGGGAACTGGTCAAGGTACTGCTTGTCCTGCTCGGTCAGCACGATCCCGGCGGTCAGCTCGACGGTCTCGCCCGCGGGAACGGTGACGGTGTTCTTCGCAAGCTCGAACTCGGCCAGCACGTCGACGCTCGTCTCCAGGCCGGCGCAGTAGTCGGTCAGGACGGTCGCGTCGGCAAGGTCGACGGTTCCGTCGCCGTTGACGTCGAGGTAGACATAGCGCAGGTCGTCCTCCGCCACGGGAGCGGTGCCGTCGGCGTGCGCCAGCAGGACGCGGGCGTCGGCGGTGGTGATGGCGCCGTCGCCGTTGAAGTCGTACTTCAGCGCGGTCGCGCTTGCGCCGGAGACGCTGACCTCGACCTCAGCCTCAAGGCCGTAGGGGGAGTTGTCGATGAACTGCATCCCGCCGGCCTCATAGATGGCCTCGGTCAGCAGGGACGAGGTGAAGTCATAGGTAACGGCCTCGTCGGAGATGTTGGTGACGGTGAAGCGGAAGGTGTAGGTGCCGGTCTTCTCGGGATCGTCACCAAGCTCTGCCTTCGGACGGCTCTCCGTCGCGTCGGGGTTGGACAGGTAGGCGCGGGTGGTGGTCGCCTTCACGAGGTCGGCAAGACCTGCGCCCTGCGCTCTGGGGGAGTATTCGAGGTCTTCGGCAGCCATCATGGGCACGGCGGTGCTCATGAGCAGGTTGGCTGCGACGACGCGCTGCTCCGCGCCGGTCAGCTCCGGATAGTTCTCGTCGAGGAACTCGATGAGGACTGCCATTGCGCCGGTGATCTGCGGGGTCGCCATCGACGTGCCGCTCATGGTGCCGTAGTTGGAGCCGGAGATGGCGGGATCGACGCAGGAATAGATGCTGCCGCCGACGCCGGTGATCTCAGGCTTGAGCTTCAGGTCGGGGGTGACGCCCCAGGAGGAGAAATCGCTGACATAGCGGTCGAGCTTGAATTCCTTGGTCGTGCCGTTGCAGACGGTCAGCGTGCCGACGCCGTCGTCTCCGGCCTGATCGATCATGTACAGGCCGTCGGCCTTGGTGACGGAGACGCAGGGGATGTTGCCCTCGCCGTCGTTGATCTGCATATTGACGATGCCGAGCGTGTTGTTATAGACCACGCACGCGACAGCGCCCGCTGCCTGGGCGTTGGCCTGCTTCTCGGGGAAGGAGCAGCCGCCGCGGGAGACGAGGGCGACCTTGCCGGCAACGTCGACGCCCGCGAAGTCCTCCTCGGTGCCGTAGCCGGGCACGACGGCATATTCGATCGACTGACCGGCGAAGCGGCTGACGAGGATGGTCGCGGCGCTTCTTGCCGAGTCGGCGTAGCCGATGTCGCGGCCGTCGACGGTGAGATAGAGCTGGGTCACGGCGTCGTTGTCAGCCGACGCGACGGACAGGGCGGCGGAGTAGGTGCTGGGGGTGCCCACGAGGCCGTTGTCGGGGTCGGTGATGAGGGATCTGTTCAGACCCCAGTTGTTGCCGTAGGAGCTGTTGGTATCATTGCCCGCGGCAATGAGGAGCTGGATGTCGGAATCCTGGAACAGCTTCATCGCATCGAGCATGGAGCCTGCGGGATCGGTGAAGCCCGCGGCGGAGCCGAGCGAGAGGTTGACGCTGTCCACATCGAGGCGGACGCAGTCCTCCATGGCGGCCATGATGGTATCCCAGCCTGCGCCGCCGTCCGGCGAGAAGACCTGCATGACGACGAGCTGCGCGTCGGGCGCGACGCCGATCACGGTGGAGTCGGCGGTGGCGTTGGCTGCGGCGATACCGGCAACGTGCGTGCCGTGGTCGCTGCCTGCGAAGGTGTTGGCCACGTCAAACGAGCCGTTGACATAGTTGAACACATAGGGGATCTTGGTGTTGTAGTATGCCTTGCAGAGCTTGTTGGAAATATCACTGGCGTTGAGCTCGCTCCACACGGCCTCGACGCTCTCGCGGGTCATCGGATCTTCCAGCTTGTCCTCGGACAGGGCGCCGAAGCTCGGATGGTCGACCTTGATGCCGGTGTCGAGGATGGCGATGCGCATGCCCTTGCCGGTGTAGCCGGAGGCGTTGAGCACGTTCGCGCCGATCATGGTCGAGGCGTTGCTGGTCTGCGGCACGAGGGTGGTCTGATCTTCGGGCAGGGAGAACGTCGGCGCAACGTAGACGCTCTTGACGCCGTCGATCGCCTCAAGGGCGGCCTTGTTGCCGTAGGCGGTGGTGATGGAGAAGCCCGTGGTCGCGACGGTGTAGGTGAAGCCGAAGGAGAATTCGCTCTTGCCCTTCAGCGCAGCCTGCACGCCCGCCTTGACCGCGTAGAGGTCCTTGCGCTGCTCGATCTGGCGGCTCATGACCTCGGCGGTGGAGGCGGAGATCTCCTCGGTGGAGAACTCGGTCAGCAGCGGGGCGGACTCGGTGACGACGATGAAGGTCACCCGGTCATCCGCGGCGTAGACCTCGGCGGCGTCCGTCTCGGAAAAGCGCGGGGTCTCGGACGGCTCAAACTTGGTCAGGCCGGTGTCCTCCTGCTCCTGCGCGGCGGTCTCGCCCTGCGCGGGAACGAAGCCGGTGTCCTCGTTCGAGGTGCTGTTGGGGTTGGTCAGGCGCATCGGGCCGCCGGAGACGATGTCCTCGACGGGAGCCGGGTCAAAGACGAAGCCGCTTTCCGCCGCGAACGCGGTCGGAAGCAGTCCGAAAAGCATGACTGCCGCAAGGAGCAGGGACAAAATTCTTTTCTTCATAATATGTACCTGCCTTCCTTAGTCTTTTTCGCCCAGCAGGCGGTAGATGACGAGAGCGACCTGCTCACGCGTTGCCGTGCCGAGCGGGGAGAGGGTGTCGACGTCGGTGCCCTTGATGACGCCGTTGCCGATGGCCCATGCGAAGGCCTCCTGCGCCCACGCGCTGACCTCGCCTGCGTCCTTGTACGCCTTAAGCGCCTCGGCGTCGCCGGTGACGTCGCCGCCGAGCTTGGCGTAGCGGTACAGGAAGGTGACGAGCTGTTCGCGGGTCATGGTGTCATACGGCCCGAAGGTGGTCTTGCCGTTGCCGTTGGTCACGCCGGTCTCCAGCGCCCAGACGACGGCGTCATAGTACCAGTCGCCCTCGCTGACGTCGGTGAAGCGGCAGTCTGCGCCGTGCGCGGGCGAGCCGGCAACGCGGTACAGGATGGTGACGAGCATGGCGCGGTTCATCTCGAGTTCGGGCGCGAAGGTGGCCTCCGCGACGCCGAGCATGATGCCGTTTTCTACCATGTAGTCCACGGCGGCGTGCGCCTCACCCGTGAGGTCAAGATCGGTGTAGTCCTTCGTCGGGCAGTCCTCGCCGCCGTCGCAGGCGCCGGAGTAGACCGCCGTGAAGGTCAGCGCCTTGGTCACGGTGAGCTTGGCAAGGGCTTCGGACGTGTAGAACGCGCCGTCGTCGCTCTTTCTCCAGCCGGCGAGCGCGAAGCCGCCGTCAGGCGTAACGGCGGGCACCTTGCCCTCGAGCGTCTCGCCGTCGGCGACCTCAACGGTCAGGGAAGTCTTGCCGTCTTCAAAGGCGCCGTGGCTGCCGGCGTCAAAGACGACCGCGTGACCGACCGGGGTCAGGATCTCGGTCTTGGCCTCGGCAGCGGGCTTCTCCGCGCCGGAGACATAGCCGTCCGCGACGGCAAAGACCGCCTCGCCCGCGCCCTTGCTCGTGAAGCGCAGGGTGAACAGAACGTCGGCGGCGGCTGTGGTCGAAGACGCGAACGCGAGGACGACCTTGCCTTCTTCGCCGCTGTTGACCGACAGGGCGAGCTTGGCTGGGTCGCTCCAGGCCGCGCCGGCCTGCGTGCCTTCGTAGGTCAGCTTTTCGGCGTCGTAGCGGATGACCAGCACGCCGTCAGCGACGGAGCCTGCCTCGTCAGCCAGCGCCTTGACCTCGACCTCGGCGCCGAGCTGGACGCTTTCGGGCGCGGTCAGGCTGACCGGTGACTTGCCCTCTGCCGCGACCGCCGGGACGGTGCAGCCGAGCACCATCGCAACGACCAGCAGCGGGACGAGCCATTGTTTGATTCGTTTCATGGTTTACCTCCTTTTCGTTTCCTTGGCGGTTGTACGATTACGCAAAACGCAGATAAGCTACGTTGCATTTCGTCGTGAATTTCCCCAGTAATCCACGCTTTCCGTACAATATCCGCCAAATAACAGGAAAATTATACAGGAAACGCGCGGGAAATGCAACAATAAAATACACCTCACAGGCAATTTTTTATCACGCTGCCGTGGGAAAGTCCGCACTCGTAAGCGCTTTCATTTTACGCGTCGGCGGCCTGCTGCGCTGCCGCGTCCGGCGGATCTCTGCCGGCGGCGAAATTTCTGTTGCCTGCCGGACAAAGCTGTGGTACACTATATAATAGACATATAGAACCCTCGGAGGTGACAGACCTATGGGACTGTTTTCGGGCGCGGCGTCGCTGCGGCTCGTCTTTGCCTGCGCCGCTGCCGCGCTGTTTTTGCTGTCCGTTCCGGCGTATTTTGCCGCGCGGCGGCCGCGCCGCGGCACGACGGAATGGATCGCCCGCCTCGACAGGCCGCATTTTGCCCCGCTGACGGCGCAGGGCCTGAAATGGACGGACGCGCCGTGGGCGGTGCTGGCTGCGCTGTGCGCGGCGGCGGTGCGGTTTTTCACGCTGGCGCTCCTGCCGGCGCTCAGCCTGGGCGCGGACGCGCTGGGGCTTCTGACGGAAAATGCCCCCGCCCTTCTGCGTGCGGCGGCGCCGTGCGCGCTTCTGGCGCTGGCGCTGTACCTGCTGCTGCGGACGATGGACGAGCCTGTCCTGCCCGCGATCCTGTGCGCGATCCTCGCCGGGCTGGCGCAGGACCCCGCCGACGCCCTGCTTGCCTGCGCGCTATTGTGCCTGTATGTGTGGATGTGCGCGCCCTATGACGCAAGGCTGCTGCCGCGCGGGCTTTGGCTGTGCGGCGCGGCGGCGGGCTATGCCGGGACGCTGATTTTGAGCCCCGCGGCGCTGTGGTACGCGCCGTTCTTCCTCGGCGCTTACGTCTGGACGCAGCTCCTGCGCTTTCGCGGCGGCGCGGAAGGGCATCGCGGCGGAAAGCTCGCCGCCTCCCTGCTGCTGACCGTGCCGGCGGCGGCCTGCGCGGCGCTGTGCGTGGCGCTCGTGCGCTATGTCCGCGCGGGACAGGCCGCGTCCGTCTTTGAGGCGCTGCGCTCGCTCCGCTTCTATGAGGGGCTGCTGCCCACGCTCCGGGACGGACTGCCCGCCCTCGTGCGCGGCGGCGTCCGCTTCTGCGCCCTTGCGCCGCAGACCGTCGTGCTGGCTGCCGCGGCGCTCGGCGCGCTCGTGCCGCTGGTGCATGGCGCGCTTCGCCTGCGCGACGGGCGGCGGCTGTTCGTCCTGTGCCTTTTGCCGTTTGCGCTTTGCGCGTGGCTGCTCGGCGGGTCGGCGCCCGCTGCCGCTGCCCTGCTGCTGCCCGTCGGCGTGCTGTGGCAGAGCTATGCCGCACGCGACCGCGCGGTACACGCCGTCTGTTATTTCTGCGCGGCCCTCGCGCTGACCTGCGCGGGGATCACCCTGTTTTGAATTGGAGGATATTATGATGAAAATTTCGCTTGCCTGCGACCACGGCGGCCTGGAGCTGAAGCAGACCGTCAAGGAGCATCTGACCGCCCTCGGACACGAGGTGCATGATTTCGGCACGTTCACCAAAGATAGCTGCGACTATCCCGACTTCGTCCGCCCGGCGGCGGA
>CAMEMX010000061.1 GCA_945927915.1 uncultured Clostridia bacterium | reverse complement strand
ACTGAACGCCTGCGGGAAGAAGCCCTTGAAATCGTACAGGCTGCCCGTCTTGGAGAACGACGCGAGGATCAGCCAAAGGCACGGGAACAGGAAGATCGCAGCCATGATGAGCAGCAGGAGATAGGTGCGGACGTTGTCCGCAACACGGCGGGGTGTGAGTTTCTTTTTCATTGATAGGTATCCTCCTGCCGGAAGGCCGCCGAGCGGACATAGACCGAGAGGGACAGCGCCGCCGTGATCAGGAAGATGATCAGGCTGATCGCCGCACCGATGGAGTAATAGTTGTTGTCCACCGACAGCTTATAGAGCCAGTTGATGAGCAGGTCCGTGTCGCTGGCGAGGAAATAGTCCGCGTAGTTGGAGATGACGCCGCCGCGCAGGAAGAAGAAAATGCCGAAATTGTTGAAGTTGCCCACAAACTGGCTGATGAGCACCGGGGTCGTGGAGAAAATCACAAAGGGCAGGGTGATCTTCCGGAACTGCATGAAGGCGGAGGCGCCGTCGAGCGAGGCCGCCTCGTAGAGGTCGGTATTGATGTTGCTGAGGATGCCCGTCGTCATCAGCATGATCGACGGCGTGGTGATCCACGCGTTGACGAACAGGCCGATGCCGCGCGCCCACCATTTGGCGGAGGCGTCGTTCGTCAGGAAGAAGATGCGCATATGCCCGGCCTGCTCCAAGTAATAGTTGATCGGGCCGCTCTGGGAGAACATGAACTTGAAGCCGATCATGGTGATGAAGCCCGGAATGGCGTAGGCGAGGATCGGGAACGCCCGCCAGAATTTCGAGCCTCTGACGTTGCGCTTGTTGAGCAGCAGCGCCATGCCGAGGCCGAGGACGAAGTTCAGCGCCGTGGACAGCACCGCCCACAGGATGTTCCAGACGAGGATCTTGCCGAAGGTGCTGCCGATCTTGCCGAGGCTCAGGATCTTGCCCCACGCGGAGAACGACCAGTCGGCCAGCTTCGGATAGACCACGTCGCCGCCAAGGTTCGTGAACGCGATGAGGATCATGAACACGATGGGAAGCACCGAGAAGATCGCCACGCCGACGATCGGCACGGACAGGGCGGTGATGTGGAATTTGTCGTCCGCCGCCGTCATCAGGGTGCGGCGGAGCTTGCGCGGCGGGATGCCCTCGGCCTTTTCGCGGGCGGTGAAGGCCGCGTCCTTGACGTTGGTGACGTGCAGGACGATCCAGAGGATCAGCAGGAAGATGGCGAACAGACCCAGAATGAGCATGGTCAGCGAGTTGTCGCCGGGAATGCCGAGCCAGAGGTTTTCCTCCCTCGTGCCGAGGGTGAAAAAGCCGATCAGGTCACGGAAGCCGCGCGTGACGAAATAGCCGAGCAGCACGCCGAAGACGGACAGGTAGCACAGCCCCTTGGCGATCTGACCGTAGCAGAGCTGTCCCAGACCCATCACGCCCATCGACAGGCGCACCTGCCACGGGCTTTGGCGCACGAAGGCGCCGCAGGATCGCAGTTTTCTGCCCATAGGTCGTTACCTCAGGAGAGCGTCTCGATGGCGTCGCGGATCTGCGTACAAAGCCGCTCCAGACCTGCCTGGATCGCCTCGTCCGTGGTAAACAGCAGCTCCTCACCGCGTTCTTCGCGGTACGGGTCGGTGGAAAGGTCGATCAGGAAGGACTCCGCCGGCGTCCAGAGCTGGCCGATCTCCGTGATGGCGGGCATGATGCTGATGTAGCCCTTGTCCAGACGGTCAAAGAGGATGCCGACGGTGGGGTCGGTCTCGGAGATGGTCGCGGCGGCGTCGGCTCTTGCGGGCGCAACGCCGAGGTAGCGGTTGCGCAGCACGACCTGCTCATAGGCGGTGGCGAATTCGACGAAGGCGAGCGAGGCGTTCGGGCACTTGGTATAGGCCGAGATGCCGTAGCCGTTGATGCCGCCCATCATTTTAGTCTCGACGGTCAGCGTGTCCTGCTGCAGGACGGTATCCTCCCACTTGTCCGCGGTCAGGTCGCCGCTGGCGGGCAGACGCGGCACGGTGATCATCTTGAGGTCGGCGGTGGCCTCCTCCTCCGTCCAGTTGCCCGTGGCGACCATCGAGCGGATGAACATCCGGTAGACGTCGGGCGTGGTGACGGTGCAGAGCATCACGCGGTCGGCAAGATACTGGTAGGCGGCGGAGGAGAACGACTTGTCGAGCACCTCGGTGTTGTTCATCTGGCCGGCCCACTGGCGCACCATCCGCGCGCCCTTGTAGGCGTCGCCCGCTGCAAGGCCGATGTCGGACGGGTCGGTGCCGTTGTCACCGAAGATATATGCGCCAAAGGTCATCAGGTAGCCGCTCATGAAGTAGGTGTCGACCGTCTCGTCGAGATAGCCGTACTGCGTCGGCTGACCGCCCTGCTTGCAAAGCTCGGAATAGGCGTAAAGCGCGGTGTAGCTCTCAAAGAAGTCGGGCGTGCCGTTCTGGTTGACGTCCCAATTCTCCTGCCAGTCTGCCGGCAGGCTGGATTCGATGTAGTAAAGCATACCCGACTGCACGTTCACGGGAATGCCGCAATAGAATGTCTCGCCGTTCATGTCGGTGGCGTAGGCGTTCCACGCGCTCTGCGGGATCTGCTCGAAGCAGTCCATCTCCTGCACGGGCAGCGGCAGGATGTGCTGCTTGTCGGCGTATTTCATCAGGATGTCGTTCGCCTGATACCACACGTCCGGGCCATAGCCGTAGGGGCCGTCGGTGGCGAGGTCGGAATACTGGTCGACGTTCATGCGCTCGGCGGAGATGCCCTTGTCCTTGAACGCCTCGTTAAACGCCTCGATCAGCGCGTCGACGTAGCCCAGCTCGACGGCGGTGTCGTTTTCGAGCACCTTGACGACGGCGCCTTCTTCCAGCTTGCCGTCAAAGCGCGCCATGACCTGCTCATAAAGCTCGGACTGGTCGGGCTTTGCGTTTTCCGCATCGCCGCCGGAGCAGCCCGCAAGCAGGGACAGCAGCAGGGCAAACGCCAGCAGCAGAGAAAGGGTCTTTTTCATTTTGTTACCTCCTGTTTCTGTAGGAAATGTGGAATTTGGCTAAAAGCTAAGGGTCAAGAATGAATGGTGAACAGATTGCCACGGGCGCAAGCGCCCTCGCAATGACGCTGTATGGCAGTTCCTGCACCGGCGCGCCCGGGATGCCGCGCGCTACAGGTGTGTGCTTTGCGCACAATTCAAATGTAGGGCGGGGACATGTCCCCGCCGGTGCAGGAACTACGAAATCTGTACAAACTCGTTCGTCTGTACTGTCTGCCGCTTGCGCGGTCGGCACGCCGGGTCGTCGTGCCCTACGACCGACCGAACGCACCCTCACCGTAGGGCGCGACCACTGGGCGCGCCGGTGCAGGAACTACCGACTGCGTACAAATCTGTTCGTTTGTACCGCACGGTGGACACATGTGTCCACCCTACATCAGCCTGTCGGAAGCATGGCGGCTCACGTTTCGGTGATCTCAAACGCAAAGGGCGCAAGGCTGGCGCGGGCTTGCGCCGTAGCATTGAGGCGCAGGGTGAGCGTCTGCTCCGGCGCACTGCGGACGAAGGTCAGAACGCCATCCTGCTCGGTCAGCGAGAAGCTGCCACGGGCGAGCGCCGGTTCTTTTTTTCGGTGCATCAGGCGGCGGATGAGCGCGTGCGTCTCCGCGTCCCAATGCGTCTCGTCCCAGTCGAAGCAGCGGCGGCAGTCGGGGTCATAGCCGCCCTCCGTGCCGATCTCGTCGCCGTAGTACACGCACGGAATGCCGGGATAGAAGAACAGCATCGCCGCCGCCGCGCGGTATTTGCGCCCGTCGCCGTGCACGCGGGTCAGGAAGCGGTCGGTATCGTGGCTGCCCAGCAGGTTGAGCATTTTTTCGTTCGCGGCAGGCGAGAAGGTGTGGTACAGCCGCACGACGCGGTCGCGGAAGCCCGGCGGGTCGATGGCGTCGAAGGCAAGCAGGTCAAGGCACGCCTTGGTGAAGCCGTAGTTCATGAGGCCGTCGTACTCGTCGCCGTTGAGGTACTGCGCGGCGCGGTGCCAATCCTCGCCGATGATGATCGCGTCCGGCTTCTGCGCCAGCACCGCCTCGCGGAAATGGCGCAGGAAGCGGTGCGACATCTCGTCCGACACGTCCAGCCGCCAGCCGTCGGCGCCGTAGTCGCGCATCCAGCGCACCGCGACGTCGGAAAAATAGCGGATGACGGCGCCGTTGCCGGTGTTCAGCTTGGGCATATAGGGCACGCTGGCGAAGGTGCGGTAGCTGCCGTCCGGGAGGAAGAAGAACCAGTCGTAATACGGCGAGTCCTTGCCGCGTTTTTTCGCGTCGAGGAAGAAGGGATGGCTGCTGGAAACGTGGTTGAACACGCCGTCGAGCATAACGCGCATATTTCTGCCGTGCGCCTCGTCGATGAGCGCCCTGAGCGCCGCATTGCCGCCGAAGGCGGGGTCGACCGTCTCATAGTCTGTGATGTCGTATTTGTGGTTGCTCTTCGAGCAGAACACCGGCGTCAGGTATAAAAGCTCGACGCCGAGATCCTGCAAATAGGGCAGCTTCTGCCGGATGCCGTCGAGGTCGCCGCCGTAAAAGCTCTTGGGCGTGGGCTTTTCGCCCCATCGGGCGGTGACGTAGCGCATATCCTTGCCGCCGTCGCCGATGGCAAAGCGTTCGGGGAAGATCTGGTAGCAGCTCGCCGTGCGCACCCACGCGGGCGTATGCATCAGGTCGCAGGGAAACTGCGAGACGTACTGGAAGAAGCTGAAATACCCGAGGCTGTGGTCGTAGCGCTCCGTCAGTCCCTCCTCCGAGAGGTAGCGCTCCCTGCCGTCGGTACAGTCCAGACGGAAGATATAGGCAAAGCGCGTGTCCGTCTGCGCGACGCTGACGCTGAAATAGTCAAACTCGGAATCCGTGAAGGTCAGTTGCATGGGGACTTCGTCACGGAACTCCCACCAGAGATTCTTGTTGCAGTTATAGATGAGCGCCGCGCTGCGCAGCGTGCCCTTCACGGCGCGCAGGCGCAGGTGCATTTTCCCCTCCATGGGGCAGGCGTCGATGGTGCCGGGAACGTGGAAAACAGATGAAGTGTGCATGGCGTCCCTCGCTTGACAGTGATTGTGAGATGTGTTAAGATGATCGTATGAAGAAAAAGTACACGATGAAGGACATCGCGGAGCTCTGCGGCGTTTCCACCGCGACCGTCTCCTACGTCCTGAACGATGTGCCAAACCAGTCGATCAGCGCAGAAACAAAAAAGCAGATCCTGCAGATCGCCAACATGGTTGGCTATGTGTCCAGCGCCAGCGCCAAGGCTCTTGCCACCGGCCGGACGCATTTGATCGGCGTCTATGTCCCGCACGGGGGCAACGCGGCCGGAAAGCAGAGACTGCTCCAAGCCTTGGCGGAGGAGGCCGAAAAGGCTGGCTATCGTTTGCTTCTGCTCACGGGGAAGTGCCTGACACAGCAGGTCACCGACGTGGACGCGGTGTTTGCCATCGACATCTCCGGGGAGGAATTCTCCGTGCTGGGCAACAATTGCCTCATTCCCCTGCTCTATCTCGACGGGCAGACGGACGACAGCCTGTTCTACTGCGTTCGCTTTGACGCGCAGGCCATCCGCGAGAGGGCGCTGACGCTGACCGGGTGCAGACGGGTCGTTCTCGTGTGCGATACGGTGCATTGCGCGGCCTACCGCGCGTATCTGGAGACCTGCTTTGACGGCGTCCTTGCGCCGACGGAGGCGATAACGCACGCGTTCGCGGCGGACACCGCCGTGGTGACCGCAGAGGAGCTGCCGGTCGTCGCCGCGCACCGGCTCTCGCTCGGCAGCGCGGACTTCCCGCTGGATTATGCCGCCTATGCGCGAGAGGCCGTCTGCACCGCAGTCAAGACCATCAACCGCGACGAAATGCCCGACGAGCATCAGATCCTCATCCGCTGACCGCCGCGGAGCGATTCTGGGGTTTCCGGGAAGCTCTGAATCGATCCCCAAAGTGGTCAGCGAGAGATTTTGTCGCAAGGCGACGTTTGGAAAGCGCAGGAATACTTTGTGTATTTCAAGCTTTCCGAACGGAAGCATCGCGGCAAAAGATCCGCTGACCGCCGCGGAGCTTGCGCTTCACAACATCATCCAATAGTATTAGCGTGCCGACGGGTTTCCGCCGGCACGCTGTTTTTGGGGGAATGTCAGCCTACGGTAACCGTGCCGGTTGCCGGATCGAAGGTGATGGTGTATTCGCCGGGATCGACCGTGATGTTGTCCATGCCGTCGCCGTACCAGAACTCGTTGGCAACTCTGCCGCCGCAGCCGTAGACGACCTTGAAGGCGACCTTGTTGTCCGCCCAGTCGGCGGTCTCGCCGTCGGTGAAGGTGACGTTCAGGACATATTTGCCGTCCTGCTCGGTCATGCGGTAGGCGGTGTTCTCGGCGTTGGCGTCGGCAGCCCAGCCGCCGTTGCCGCAGGTGCCGACAACATAGTACGCAGGCGCTTCCGCGACGATCTCACCCTTGAGCTGCGGTCTGCCGTCGACCAGCTCCAGCTCGATGAAGAACATATAGTGGCCTTCCTCAAGCTGAATGTTCTTGGTGTTGCCCTCGCTGCTGAACCAGTCGCCGTTGGCAGCGTTCTTGATGCCGAATTCGCCGCCGCCCTCGGGCACGTCAGCCTCGCAGTACCAGATCAGGTCTTCGCCGTTGCGGGTCATGTCCTGGCCTTCCCAGTTGTTGAAGGAGGCCCACAGCTTCATGTCGTAGGTGATCTCGCCGACGGGATCGGCGTCACCGACGCGCTCGCAGTAGAGCTTGCACAGAGACAGGGTCTCGGCGTCGGTCTTGAGGACGAGACGGTACTTGCCATCCTCGGCAACGTCAATGTTCGCGCCGGAGTCGAACGCGTTTTCGCCGCCGGAGAGGACGGACGATTCGCTCTGGTCAGCGATGTGGGAGGCGTCGATGCTGGCGGTGTCGTCCCAGGCATAGCCCTCGCCGATGACGGCGATCTTGAACGAGTCGCCGGCATAGAGGTTGACCACGATCTCAAAGGTGTTGAATTCGCCCTCGACCTTGGTCAGCAGGAAGTCGTCCTGCGGCCAGATCTTGCCCCAGTTGTTCTCGGGGTAGCCGCGCAGAGAGCCGGCCAGCATCCACGGACGGTTGTCCTCGACGCTGGACTGCCATGCGACGAACACGGCGGTGTCGGCGGTGATGGGCGTTGCGGGGTCAAACTCGCGCAGCAGCGCGGGCGTTGCGAAGAAGCCCTGAATGACGTAGCCTTCCTTGGTCAGCTCGGGCATGGCGACGGGCTTGCCGTCCTCGGCCTCGACCTCGTGCAGCACGGTCACGCCGTCGCTGTCATAGAAGGTGACCTTCCAGGTCTCGACGCTGGGTTCGGTCGGTTCTGCTTCCTTGCTGCAGCCGGCGACGACGAGCATGGTCAGCACCAGCAGGCAGGCAAGCAGACAAAGTGTCAGCTTATTTTTCATTTTCGTTTCCCTCCTGATTTGTATGACACTCTCGGCGGTTGTCCCCTCAGGATACTTAACCGCTTAAGTATCTACATTATAGGACGCAGGGAAACTGCCGTCAATCCCCTTTTTGTTTTTTGGAATCCCATACAATTTTTTCAAACTATTTTTGTATATACCGCACAGTTGCCCGGCGCGAAGTGCAAAAAACAGCAGAGCGGGGGCATCCCCCCGCCCTGCTGCTGTTTGATTCATGTATGCCTGTTCGTTCTCTCCGTCTGCTGCTCCTGCAGCAGAGCGCGGGTCTGCGCGGCGTTGCGCCGGATCTCCTCCTGCAGCGCGTCGAGCGAGGTGAATCTGCGCTCCGGGCGCAGGAAATCCGTCAGCTCCAGCCGCAGTTCGTGACCGTAAAGGTCGCCGTCGAAGTCCAGCAGCCACGGCTCGACCGTGACGGCGTCGCCGTGAACGGTCGGGCGCACGCCGATGTTCACGACCGCCATGCGCCGCTGTCCGTCAAATCCCGCCCACCCGGCATAAACGCCGAAGCGCGGGATCAGAATGCCCTCCGCCGGGCGGAGGTTCGCCGTCGGGATGCCGAGCGTGCGCCCGAGCTTCTGACCGCTGACGACCGTGCCGGACAAAATGTGCGGATGTCCCAAAAAGCGGACGGCACGGGCGGCCTCGCCCTGCTCCAAAAGCGAGCGGATGAGGGTCGACGACACCGTCTCGCCCTCGAGCGTGATCTTGGGGATGCAGGCGCAGCCGATGCCGAGCGTCCCGCACAGCGCCTGCAGGCGCTCCGGCGTGCCCTCGGCGCGTGCGCCGAAGCGGAAATCGTGCCCGCAGACGACGAAGGCTGCGCGGTGCTGCGCGGACAGCGTCGTGCGGACGAAGTCCTGCCACGGCTGCTCCATCGTCGCGCGGTCAAAATGCAGCGTGCGCACCTCATCAATGCCGTAGTATGTGCGCATGATGAATTCGCGCTCCTGCGGCGTGTTGAGCAGCGGCACGTTCACGCCGAAGACCAGCGTGTCCGGGTGGGTGTCGAAGGTCAGCGCGGCGGCGGGCAGACCGAGGCGGTCAGCGACCTCACGCGTCTTTTTCAGCAGGCCGCCGTGACCGAGATGCACGCCGTCAAAAAAACCGAGCGCGAGAACACAGGGTCGATCCATAGAAATTCCTCGTAACGTGAATAATAAACGGTCAGATTGCCACGTCGGGCTTTGCCCTCCT
>CAMEMX010000060.1 GCA_945927915.1 uncultured Clostridia bacterium | reverse complement strand
GCCCTTGGACGCGCAGCCGGTCAGCACCAGCACCGCGAGCAGAGGCAACAGACGCCTGGATAATCGCATGGTCAGTCCTCCATTCTGAACATTTGACGTGTGAAGCTGCAAGTATGCCCTCGGTAAGACAAAATGGCATACTTTTACTTATATTTTTATTATCCTATTTTAATGCAACCGGGGGAATTAGTCAACAACAATTTCGTGACAGAATGGAAATTCAAAGCAGATTACCCATTGCGCCAAAAAGCCCCCCGCGCCGTTGGGCGCAGGGAGCACACAGGGCCGTCAGGGAACGGCGGGCGTCTCAAAATAGGGCAGTAGGATCTCCGCGATGTAGGCCAGCTCGTTCGCCGGGATCGACACGCCGAACAGCTCGGCGGGATACTGCATGTGCATCTCCAGCTTTGCCATGAGCGTGCTGTTGGCGTTGATGAACGCTTTCAGGCCGTCGTATTTCAGCGATTCGCCGCGGATCAGCCGCTCAAGCATATGCGCGCAATGGAAAATGAATTTGACCGCGATGTCATTGGCAGGCGCAATGCCGAAATCATTCAGCAGCTCGGAAAGCGTGCTGCTGAGCACCTTTGAGGCTTTGTCCGGATTCAGGAACGTGAGCGTCGGCACGAGCATTTTGTTGATCGTGCTGTCGATGAAATTCATGCTCTGCCGCGAGGGGCTGCCGGAGACGAGCGTCAGCGCCTCCTCCGCCAGCAGGTGGAGCGTCATGCCCGGACGCAAGCCGGCCTCCGCGATGGCAAGCAGCGCGGGCAGACCGGCGTTTGCGATCGTGGCGCAATGCACGCCCGTATTGCGGAACAGAAACTCGTTCAGCTCGGTGAGTGGCTCCATATCCGCGACGATGAGCACGCCTGCGCGGCAGTCGAGTTGATGCAGCTTCTGGACGACGGCCTCGCGCAGAGAGATCAGCGACGCTTGGGCACCGTAGCTGACGCCTGTGACCCGCTCCTGTCCGAGCGCGGCGTTGACATACTCCGCCATCTGCTCGGCGATCGTATTTCCGTGAAACAGGGCAACGATCGGGATGCCCGATTGCTGCGCCGGCTCGGCAGGCTCTGACGGAGCGCCATAGCTGTGCAGCAGCTCCATGAGCATCGCCTCGCTGTAGCGGTTGGTGGAAAAGCCCTGCGGCGTGAAGGTGACGTATTCCAGATCCAGCTCGGAAAAGAGCGCGGTGATCTCGTGATCCTTGCGGGCGTCCTCGTGAATGCCCTCCAAAAACTCCGTCTGGAAGCCCGGAAGACTGATCTCGATGATCTTTGAACGCGGCAGCGAGGCATTGTGGCGCAGGTAGACCAGCGAGCAGGTCGTGCGGATGGCGCGGTACAGGCCGCCGAGGTTGTCTGTATAGTTCGCCTTCAGAAACGCCGCGAGCGCGTCGCTTTGCAGGCGGAAGCACAGACCGGTCGATTCCGCCTCCTTCTGAAAATTCGTGATCACCAGCTCCGCCAGCTCACGCAGATCCCACTCGGCAAGGTCGGGAATGTGGATGAGCACGGGGAAGTGCTGCTGCAGAATCGAGATCGACGGCGCCTGCGGCGGATCGGTCGAGATCGCGATGATCATCACGTTCGCATACCGCGGAACGGACGGCTCGCCGATGCGTGTAAAGGTCTTTTTGTCGATGAGCGTCATCAGCGAGCGCTGCACGGCAGGCGGGAGCTTCTCTACGCCGTTGAGACACAGAATGCCGGAGGCGGCGCGCTCGATCAGACCGCGGCGGCTTTTGCCGCCCTTTTGCGTCACGTCCTTACTGTAGCCGAAAAGCTGGTTCATAAATAGCTGGGGCGACGCCTCGTATTCGCGGCAGTTGACGACGATATAGGGCGCGTCCTTCGGCATGGAGCCGGTCGCAACCGCGTGCAGATACATCCGCTGGGCGAAATCGCCCTTGCCGACACCGATGTTGCCGTAGATCAGCGTGTGCAGATCGTGCGAAGGATACATCACCGCCGCCTTTGCGTGCAGGATCCCGGCGCTCAGCGTGCGCTGCGCACCGATCTGGCTGTCCAGCAGGACGGGCGCGGCCGCGATCTCCTCCGACGGCGCGGGCTGCGCGGAAACGTCAATGAAGCTCCGGATCTGGCTGCCCTTCGGCAGGGTGGAGGGGAAGAAAACCGAGGGATAGCGCTGCTCCAGCAGATAACGGCTGATATAATATGTCGGCTTGCCCTGAATCTTAATGAGCTGACCGTCCAAATAGAGCGCGTTCAGCTCACGCGCAATATTGGCGCGATCCATCAGCAGGCGCTCTGCAAGAGAGGCAGCGTGGCTCCATTCAACGTCGCCGCCGGGGGAGGATAGCACTTTCTCGGTATCCTCCTGCACGGCAGCGAGGATCACTTCCTTGCGTCGTTCTTTCATTTTCTATCACCTGCGCAGAAAAAAGTTTTCGGAAATGATTGCGAAAAAAGGGCGGAATGTTACACACTTTTGGAAGGACGATTGAAATTTGTGTAATTATGTGTTGGCAGTTTGAACACAATTCTATTATAACAAGCGAAAATGAAAAAATATATGGGGCAAAATGCACAAAATTCACAGAGCGAAAATATCAGATATGCTCAAATTGTATAGTTACACAAATAATCGAGAGTGTTAAAACATCGAAAATTTGACATTCATGCGTGTTACCAATATAATCAGACTATAATTTATGTTGCCACTGTCATAGCCTGTTTTATCCGCCGGCATCATGGAATTACGGAGAGAATAATAATGAATATCGTACTGAACCGGATCGATGAGCGGCTGATTCATGGGCAAGTCCTGATCTCGTGGGCAAAAAAGCTTTCCGTACGGCAGATCCTGATCGTTGACGATCGGGCTGCGGAGGATGTGCTGGAAAAGACTGTCCTGTCCCTGTCCGTCCCGATGGGCATCGAACTGAAGATCCTCAACTGCCGAGAGGCGCTGGAATACATCAATTCGCACCTGAACGGGTGCTATCCCAATGCGATCGTGCTGACAAGAAGTCCCCACGCGATGAAATACCTCTGGGATAACGGCTACCGCCCCGAAAGCATCAACATCGGCGGAATGGCTGCCGGTGCTTCCCGGAGTCTGCTGTGCCGCGGCATCTACATCTCCGAGGAGGAGCGGCAGATGCTCCGCCAGATGCAGCTCGACGGCGCCGATATTTACGCGCAGGTGGTATATGCCGAAGCCCGGGTTTCACTTTCCCGATATTTATAATAGTATTTAGGCAAAAGGAGATATTTGAAATGGTTGAGATCACGACGATGGTTCAGAATAAGACCGGCCTGCACGCAAGACCTGCGGCGCAGCTTGTCGCTTTGGCAAAGACCTTCCAGAGCAAGGTCACTGTTCTGGCTGACGGCCGATCCTGCGATGCGAAGAGCATTTTCAGCGTGCTGCACGCCTGCATCAAGCAGGGAACAGAGGTCGTTGTCCGCGCCGAGGGCGCTGATGAGCAGAACGCCGCGGAGAGCATTGTCAAATATATTGAGGCATTGGAGGAGTAACCGTGATCCTGCAGGGTGTTTCCGTCTGCCCCGGCTGTACGCTTTCGCGCAGCTATCTGCTCGCTGAGCCGCCGGCGTTTGACCTTGCGAAAAAAGCCGACGAGCCCGTTGCCGATGCTCTGCGCCGGATCGATGAGGCGTTTGCGTCCATCGCGGCAGAGCTGACGGCGTCGAAGGAGGAATATGCAGCAGCCGGCGCCTGTGAGCAGGCCGACCTGATGGACGTTCAGATGGCGATGCTTGAGGATTCCTTCTTCCGCGACCAGATCACCGCCGCCGCTGAAGCGGGTCTGGCTCCTTCCGCTGCGGTGCTGTCGAGCGGCAAGGAACAGGAGGATATGCTCCTTGCGCTGAACGATGACTATATGTCCGCCCGCGCCGAGGACATTCACGACCTGTCCCTGCGCATCGCCTGCCAGATCGAGGGGCTTGCACGCCCCGATCTTTCCGGTCTGACGGAGGACTGCGTTGTGATCGCAAAGCAACTGCTACCGTCGACCCTGATGTCCGCGAAGGTCGAGCACATCAAGGGCCTTGTGATCGGCAACGGCACGAAGACCTCCCACGTCTCGATTCTCGCCTCCGGCTTGCAGATCCCGACCGTCGTCGGCTGCGGTAATGTCAGCATGGTCAAGGAGGGCGAAACGGTCTATCTTGACGGCGAAAAAGGCACGCTCTGCTGCGCAATGAGCGCCGAGGAGCTTGCGGCCTGCGAAAAAGAGCTGAACGCGTTCCGCAAACAGCGAGAGACGCTGCTGACCTACGGCACGCGGTCGTTCGAGAGCAGGGACGGCGTGAAGAGCGGGCTTTATATGAATATTACCGATCCGTGCGAGCTGCTTCGCCCCGCCGACTGCACGAACGACGGCGTGGGCCTGTTCCGCTCGGAATTCCTCTTCCTCGACCGCAAGACCCTCCCTTCGGAGGAGGAGCAGTATGAGGCGTATGCCCAGGCGGCAAAAGCGCTCGGCGGCAGACCGCTGACCATCCGCACCATCGACATCGGCGGCGACAAGAACGCCCCTGCGCTGGCGCTTCCGCAGGAAGAAAACCCGTTTATGGGCTACCGCGCAGTCCGCATCTGCATGGACCGCAGCGACCTGATCCTGACCCAGCTCCGCGCGATCCTGCGCGCTGCGGTACACGGAGACATCCGCGTGATGTTCCCGATGATCGCGACCGTCTCCGAGCTGGACGTCATGCTCGATTATCTCAAGCTGGCGGCAAGCCAGTTGACCAAAGAGAATATTTCGCACCGTGCGGATATCAAGGTCGGCATCATGGTGGAGATCCCCTCCGCAGTCATTATGCTTGACCAGCTCCTTGCACGAATCGACTTCGTCAGCATCGGAAGCAACGATCTTGTGCAGTACACCTTCGCGGCAGATCGGCTGAACGAAAAGGTCAGCTATCTGAACAAATTCATGCATCCTGCAGTTTTGAGGCTCATTCACCAAACCGTTTCGGTGACAAGAGAGCATGGCAAAGAATGCTCCCTCTGCGGCGAAATGGCAGGCGATCGGGTTGGCTTAGCTGCATTGGCAATACTTGGTTTACGCAAGTTCAGTATGTCCTCGTCCAAGCTCCTCCGGGCCAAGCGCCTGATGTCGATGCTTGATCTCGGGGCCCTGCGGAGCCTGCAAGAGCCGCTGCTCCATGCACGCGATGCCGAGGAAGCCGTCGCGCTGCTGAAACAGTCCCTTCCCGGGGAATATTTCGGCGCGTGAGGAGCCTTTGGTAAGCGGATGCACAAATTAACTCAGAGAGGGATGGGAAAGAACACTATGTCGCATATCCAAAAAAATAAAAAAGGAGAAAAGAAATGGTAGTACGCGCTATCCTCGTAGCACTGATTGCTACTTGCAGCACCTGGTGGTTCAGCCATGTTATCACCAGAACCTGGCTCTACCCGATCTGGTCCGGCTTCCTTGTCGGTATCGTTATGGGTAAGCCCATGGAAGGCATGATGCTTGCTGCGGCTATCAACCTTCCGTATGTCGGCTTTATCACGGCGGGCGGCTCCATGCCCGGCAACGCTATGTTCGCTGGCTCCGTCGGCACGGCCCTCGGCCTTGTCTCCGGCCTCGACATGACCACCGCAACCACGATCGGCGTCATCCTCGGCTCCGTCGCAGTTATGATCTGGAACGCTTATATGTCCATCAACTCCATTTGGGTACATATGGCTGACAAGTTCGCTGCGAAGGGCAACCTGAAGATGATCCGCTTCTGCAACTACGTTCCCTCGTTCTTCGTGTCTCTGATCCTGAACGGCGTGCCCGCATTCCTCATCGTTATGAAGGGCGCCGTTGTCGGCGACTGGCTGGCGGCTTGCCCGCAGTGGGTCATCGACGGCTTCGCAATGGTCGGCGGCATCCTCCCGGCACTCGGCGTCGGCATGCTGCTGAACTTCCTGGGCCAGAAGAAGATCCTCCCGTTCTTCTTCCTTGGCTTCTTCCTTGCGCAGTTCCTCGGCCTGAGCACGATGGCGATCACCATCTTCGGCGCTATCATTGCCTTTATCATCTACCTCTTTGGTAAGGACAAAGAAAAGGAGGCGGCATAATCATGGCACAGCTTAGAAAATCCGACCTTGTAAAGAACTGGCTGCTCGGTTATTCCAGCGAAACTTGCTATAACTATGAACGCCTTCAGGCTCTCGGTAACGCGAACGCTTTCATCCCCATCATCAAGCGCCTGTATAAAGAAGACCAGTACGCGGAAGAAATTTCCAAGTACATGAACTTCTTCAATACCGAGCCTTCCTACATGGGCACCGTCATCCACGGCATCACCGCCGCGATGGAAGAAAAGCGTGCGAACGATGGCGACATCACCGCCGACGAGATCCTCTCCGTCCGTTCCGCTCTTATGGGCCCGCTCGCAGGTATCGGCGACGTCGTCTCTCAGTCGATCGTCTACCCGATCCTCGCCGGCGTCTGCATCCAGCTGGCTCTGGCCGGCAACTATGCAGGCCCGATCCTGTTCGAAGTTATCTACAAGGTGATCATGCTCACCCTCGGCTACAACATGTATATGATGGGCTATCGCAAGGGCAAGAGCGCGATCATCTCCTTCCTCAAGACCGGTTTGCTCAACAAGATCCTCGAGCTCGTCAGCATCGTTGGCTTGATGGTCATCGGCAGTATGGCCGTCAACAACATCAGCTTTAACTTCTCCCTCATCGGTTGGGAAGTTACCAACGAGATCGGTTCCGTTGCGTTTAACCTCCAGACCACCGTTTTCGACGCGCTGCTCCCCGGCATGGTTCCGCTGGCACTCGTGCTTGGCGTTTGGGGCCTGCTGAAGAAGCGTGTGAAGCCGACGGTCATCATTCTCCTTATGTTCGTTCTGGCGTTTGCCACGATCGGTCTGGCAGCACTCTGCGGTGCTTATTGATCCACTGATCTACTGACTTTTTTCCCTCCCTCTCCCTAAAACTGAACATGGCAGTGCAGGTCTCGGCCTGCACTGTCATGTTCAAACACTATACATCCGATTCAATTTCTGCGAGGCATCTTTTATGAAGAAGAATTTTATCATTTCTCCGTCCATTATGTGCAGTACGCCATCCGATATGGAGCCGTATGTGCGTGCGTTTGAGGATTGCGGCATCGACGCGATCCACTTTGACGTAATGGACGGCCATTATGTACCCAATATTATGCTTGGCGTGCGCGACTATGCGGCGCTGAAGCGCTCGACCAAAATCCCGGTCGACATCCACCTGATGTGCACTGATCCTGAGGGCTTCGTGCAGATCCTCAACCCTGCCGAGGGCGACTGGGTGAGCTTCCACCCCGAGACCGCGCGCAATCCCCACCGCCTGCTGATCGACCTGAAGCGCAGAGGCTGCAAGGCCGGTATCGCGCTCAGCCCCGGCGTACCCGTTGGCTACATTGACGAGCTGGGCGCCTATCTGGACTTCATTCTGGTCATGGCGGTTAACCCCGGCTTCGCCGGACAGAAAATGCTGGACGACCATCTGGACAAGCTGCGCCGCGTGCGCGAGGCTGCCGGTCGGTTCGGAGGCATTGAGATCATTGTCGACGGCAACACGACCGCACAAAACAGCGTGGCCATGCTGCAAAACGGTGCGACCGGTCTGGTCATCGGCACCTCCTCGGCGATGAAATTCGGCCCCGGCAAGTTTGCGGAAGAATACAATAAATACATTTCTGAGATTTTGAGAGGCTTAGACGAAAAGTGATTGGTGTAATTGTTGCAACTCACGGGAAACTGGCAGAGGAACTGCTCAACAGCGCCGCGATGCTGGTCGGCCGCGGCGAGCAGATGGACTGCTCGTGCGTGCTTCCGACGCAGAGCCCGGAGGAATTTTTGGAAGAAACGGAACGTAAGGTCTCCGCGCTGGAGACCGGCGAGGGCGTCGTTGCGCTGGTCGATATTCTCGGCGGCACGCCAAACAATACCCTCTTCCGCCTGTCGAAAAAGTATAACATCCGCATTGTCACGGGTGTCAACCTTTCGATGGTGATGTACTGTGTGCTTGAACGCTATGACGGCATGACGTCGGACGAGCTGATCGAGGCGCTGCTTCAGACGGGCAAGTCCGAGATCGCGGAGTTCGGCAAGAACTGAGCGGCACACGGTGGCTGCGGCATCACGCCGTATTTAAAACGTAAATAATTTATTATTTGGAGGTTGTCGTGAAAAATCTGGTATTTTCCCGTATTGATGACCGTCTGATCCACGGTCAGGTCATCGCCACTTGGCTGAAGACCCTTTCCAACGTTGAGCACATCCTGGTCGTTGACGACAAGGTGTCTCAGGACCCGTTCATGCAGGAGATGTTCTCTCTCCTCGTGCCGTCTCATATCACCATTGAGATCCGCACGGTGGATGAGGCTGCCGCCCTGCTCAAGGCCGGACTGCCCCGCCCGACCATGATGATCGTCAAGGTGCCGCAGACCATCAAGCGCCTGATCGACCAGGGCGTTGACATCGACTTCCTGAACATCGGCGGCATGGGTATGTCCGCAGGCCGCACCAAGCTCTATCAGAACATCTCTGCCTCCGAAGAAGAGCGCCAGATCTTCAAGGAGCTGATGGCAAAGGGCGTCAAGGTCGAGATCCAAATCATCCCTGCGCAGAAGCAGACCGATATGAAGAAAATCCTGAAATAAGAAGCAGGTTTCTTCGCCATAGGAGAGCCGACTTCGGTCGGTTTTTCCTATATATTAAGCTATCTATTATGATAATTTACATAATCATTTCCGC
>CAMEMX010000059.1 GCA_945927915.1 uncultured Clostridia bacterium | reverse complement strand
GCGACGAGGGGGACATAGCGGCTGTCGTTGCGCCGCCCGCGGTACGGCTCCGGCGCCATGTAGGGGCAGTCCGTCTCGATCAAAATCCGGTCGAGCGGCAGCGCCTGCACCGCCTCGACGGCTCTGCGTACGTTCTTAAACGTCACCACGCCCGTGAAGCCGATGTACCAGCCCCGCTCGACCAGCCAGAGCGCCAGCTCCCTCGAGCCGGAGAAGCAATGGAACACGCCGCGCACGTCCGGGTGGCGGCGGACGATGTCCATCGCGTCGCCGTGCGCCTCGCGCTCGTGGACGATGACGGGCAGCTTGAGCGCCTCGGCCAGCTCCAACTGCTGCTCAAAGGCGATGATCTGCTGCGCCCGCGGCACGTCCTCATAGTGGTAGTCGAGGCCGATCTCGCCGATGGCGCGCACCTTTTCGTGGCCCGCGAGAGCGCGGTAGCGGTCAAGGAGCCTGCCGTCGACATGGTCGGCGTCGTCCGGGTGGCTGCCCACGGCGGCGTAGACGAAGGGATAGCGCTCAGCCAGCGCGACCGACCGCTCCGAGGAGGGCAGGTCGCAGCCGACGTTCATCAAAAGTCCGACGCCGTGGCTTTTCAGCTCGTCCATGATCCCGTCGCGGTCGTCGTCAAAGCGGCGGTCGTCCATATGACTGTGTGAATCAAAATACATTATATATCTTCCTCAAATCTGCGGCAGGTGAACAGGATCACCTGTCGTTTTTCTGCCTCCGCGCGCAGCACGCGCAGGGCGGCGGCGGCGCGGTGGGCGTCAAAATTGACCAGCGCGTCGTCCAGGAGCAGCGGCGCGTCCTCCGGCAGCAGCTTGCGGCACATCGCAAGGCGCAGCGCGAGATACATCTGATCCGCCGTGCCGCAGCTCATCGCGGCGGTGGGACGCATGACGGCTCCGCCCTCCTCGCGCACGGAAAGGCGCATATCCGGCGCAAGCAGGAGCTTGGGATACTTGCCGTCCGTCAGCGCCGCGAGGATCGCGCCGGCCTCGGCGGTGATCTGCGGGGCAAAGCGGGAGCGCAGCGCGGCGTCCGCCTTTTGCAGCGCGTCGAGCGCCAGCGAGACTGCCTCGCTCTGCCCGTTCGCGTGCTCCAGCGCCTCGGTGACGCGTTCTGCCTCGGCCTGCAGCGCGGCGGGATCGCCCTTGGCGGAGATCGCGCCGCGTAAGGTTGCAAGGCGCGTGGTCAGCTCGTTCAGCCGCTGCGCCGCGCGGCGCTGTTCATAGGCGATCTTCGCCTCGTCAAGCGCCAGCGCTTCGGCATCCTCGGCGGCATCGCCGGCCTCCTGCGCGAGAAAGCGCAGCGAATCATACTGCCTGCGCAGCCCGTCGAGCACGCGGTGCTCGCTCAAATGACGCTCGTGTGCACGCAGGGCGGCGGCGATCGCCTCGCGGCAGTCGTCCGCGGTGCGGCAGTCGGGCGCGAAACGGCTGACCTTTTCGATCTGCGCATCGACCTGCGAGCGTGCCTGCGAGAGCGCGTGGGCAAGCGCGGCCTTCTTTTCCTCTGCCTCGGCGCACGCAGCTTCATAGTCGCGCATCTGCCGGGCGTAGTCCTCCGCGAGGACGCCGAGCGCCTCGCAGTCGTCGACGCCGTAGCGCGACAGGAGCAGCTCCGCACGGTGGGCGCTCTCCCGCATGCGTGTTTTGCGCCGCAGGATACAGACGCAGGCAGCAGCCAGCAGCACAGCGCCGCAGCCCGCCACGGCAAGGCCGAGCGGCAGCAGCACGAAGCACAGCCCCGCGCCGCCCAGCATGAGCAGCGCCGCGGCAAGCAGCAGCGGAAGCGCCCTTACCGCCTTGACGGAGCGCAGCTTTTCATATTCCTGCGCGGCTTCCGCGGCCTTTTCCCGCGCGGTGTCCGCGTCCATGCCGGCAAAGCACGCCGGAGCGGCGGGCTTTGCCACCTCGCCGGTGCCAAAGGCCGCCTCCATCTGCGCCGTTTGCAGGGCGCTCTGCGCGGCATCCAGCCCACGCCGCAGGGCGTGCAGCTCATGTTCCTCCGGCAGCGTCTCCACCGTGCGCGAGAGCCGCTCGCAAAGCTGCTCCTGCGCCTGCAATTTCTGCGCGGCCTCGTCGAAGGCAGCGCGTTTTTTTGCGTTCTGCGCGCGGATGATGCGCGCTTGCAGAGCCGTCAGCCGCTCGTTTTCCTGCGCCGCCTCGCCGCACTGTGCGGAAAGGCGCAGCGCCTCGTCCTGCATCGCGTGCAGCTCCGCAAGCGTTTTCCCCAGCGCCTGCTCCTGCGCGGTCAGCTTCGGGATGCGTCCGGCACGCCCGGTGAGCTGATTTTTCAGCCCGCGCAGCTCCTTTTCCAGCTCGGAGAAGGACTTTGCGCCCTCCTCGCCCGTGGAGACCATCGCGTTCAGGCGCTGCTCCAGCGCCGCGTCGCCGGTCACGGCAAGACCGAGCTGGCGGATGAACGCCGTGCGCTCAAAGACCGAGCGCTCGACGCCGCACAGGACGCGCCCGCAGCCGTCCGCCGTCAGCTCCGGCACGTCCGCGCCGCTGTCCGTCTCGTAGGCGCGGAACACGCCCATCGGGACGCGGCCCTTCGTGCTGCGCTCGATGGTGATGCGCCGCCCGTTCCACAAAAGCTCGACCGCGCCCTCCATCGCGCTGCCGTCCCACGGCCTGTAGCGCTCCTTCGCGGGCAGGCCCTGATTGGCTGCGCCCGCGCGTTCGGAGGTGTCAATGCCATATAACATAGCGGTAAGAAACGCGCTCCATGTGGATTTTCCGGCCTCGTTCGGCAGGCAAAGGCAGTTGAAGCCCTCCGAGAGGGTCAGCTCGCCGTGCAGCTTGCCGAAGGAGGCACGCATTTTGAGAATTCTCACAGCTCGGCCTCCCTTCCGTCCATCAGGCTCGTGACGAGCCGCGCCGCCAGCACAAGACTGCGTTTGCGCGCCTCGTCCGCCACGTCATATTCCTCTTTTAATGTCTGCAAAAAGTGTCCGCGCAGGGTATCCTCGTCGGCCTTTTCCCAGAGCGACTGCTTCGGATAGGTGCGGTCGCGCACGCTGAGGCTGAAAAACCCGGGCGAGAGGACGGCCTCTAAAGCGTCGGTGTCGGGGCGGTCAGCCTCGCCGGTCAGAATGATGCGGTAGCAGTCGTCCTGCGTCCGTTCGGGCAGGGCGGCGCGGATGGCAGCGAGAGGATCGTCGCCCGCGGGGACGGAGAGGATCTCATAGCGCCGCGTGCGGATCGGCACAAATTCCGTCCGGCAGTCCGCTTTGCCGATCTCGGCGCGCAGCGCGCCCTTCTGCCCGCATTCGTCAAAGCCGCGCCCCATCAGGCAGCCCGGCATGGCGCAGACGGTCTGCCCGAAGCGCCGCACGAAGCCCGCGTGGACGTGACCGAGGGCGAGGTAGTCCAGCCCGGACGCCGCGACGTCCTCCGGCGCGATGGGGTTATAGGGCGAGTTCGGCTGCAGATCGCCGTGCAGCACCATGACGTTCACCCGCTCCGGGTCGCGCACGGCGAAGCCGCGCAGCAGGGCGGGCGCCTCCATAGCGGTGAAGCCGGCGCCGTAAACGTCGCAGTTCAGCGCGTCCAAATGCACGCATTCGATCTCGTTTTTGGTAAAAATATGGACATTTTCGCCCCAATCCTCCGTCAGGTAGGGCGAGCCGCCCGCCACAAAGTCGTGGTTGCCGGGCGCGATAAAGACCTGCGCGTCCAGCGCGGCGAAGAACGCCTTGAGCGCGTCGAGCGTATCGCGGTAGACCCGCGCGCTGTCGAACAGGTCGCCCGCCAGCAGCACGAGGTCGCACCCGCGGCACCGTTCGGCAAGCCCGGCAAGCGCCTGCCGCTGCTCGGCGCGGCGCTGCACCGCCAGCTCTGCCGGCAGCGCGGAAAACGCGGAGTCCAGATGCAGGTCTGCCGCGTGCAGGAGTTTAATCACTCAGTCTCACCCTTTCCGTTTTCAGACACCGCCCGTTGGCGGCGTCGACCGTAAAAATGCAGCCCTCCAGCTTGCACGCGCCGGGCGCCGGCTCGTAGCGCCCGGTCAGGTCGCCGCGGAATTTTTTGACCGACAGATCCGGACGGATGCCGAGGACGGAGTCGCGCGGGCCGGTCATGCCGAGGTCGGTCAGGTAGCCCGTGCCCTGCGGCAGAATGCGGTCGTCCGAGGTCTGCACATGGGTGTGCGTGCCCCAGACGGCGCTGACGCGTCCGTCGAGCATCCAGCCCATCGCGAGCTTTTCCGAGGTCGCCTCGGCGTGCAGCTCGACGAAGATCAGCTTCGTCTCTAAGCGGCTCAGGATACGCTCGACCTGCAAAAAGGGGTTGTCGGGCGTGTAGTCCATGCCGCAGCGACCGATCAGGTCGATGACGGCGACGTCGCCGAAGCTGCGGCGGTAGACGCCCCAGCCGCGTCCCGGCTGCTGCGGCGGCAGATTCGCCGGGCGCAGCACCTCATGCGAGCGGCTGAGATAGGGCACCAGCTCGCGCCGGCCCCAGGTGTGGTTGCCCATCGTGATGACGTCCGCGCCGGCGTCCAGGATCTCGTCGGCCTGGCGCGGCGTCAGACCGAGGACGGCGGTATTTTCGCCGTTGACGACGCAAAAATTAATGCCGTGTTCGCGCTTGAGCGCGGGAAGGTTGGCCTTGAGATAGGCAAGGCCGCCGTCCGCGACGACGTCGCCCACGGCAAACAGTTTAAATTCCATGTTGTGTTCCTCCCAAGGGGTATGGCGGGCAAGACCGCCTTTACAATATTATACCGAAAAAAGCCGCACAGCACAAGCGCGCGTTTCATCATTTTTCGGCAGAGGGGCTGCAAATCCCGTATTTCCCGCGTATTTCCCAAGATGTTGTGGGCGGGAAATAAAATAAACGCAATTTCTTGTGTTCGCGGGTCTGACTTTCGCGGGTTTTCGCGGGCGTTTGGCGTAGAATAGGACACGGGGAGAATCACCGGAAAGGAGGAGTTGGGGTGAGAAAGAGCCGTGGACTGCTCGAAAACGGACGCGTTCTTTATCTGCCGGTCGAGCGCCTCCGGCCAAATCCGTCGCAGCCGCGCAAGATCTTTGATCCCGAGGGCTTGCGGGAGCTTGCCGCGAGCATCGAGCAATACGGGGTCTTGCAGCCGCTGACCGTGCGTCGGCGCGAGAACGGCTATGAGCTGGTCGCCGGGGAGCGGCGGCTGCGCGCGGCAAAGCTGGCCGGCTGTGCCGAGGTGCCGTGCATCGTGCTGAGCGTGGACGAGGAGCAGTCGGGCATGGTCGCGCTGGTGGAAAACCTGCAGCGGCGCGACCTGGACTACATCGAGGAGGCGCAGGGTCTGGCGCGGCTGATGCGCCTGTACCACCTGAGCCAGGAGCAGGCGGCGGCGCGGGTGGGCAAGAGCCAGAGCGCCGTGGCAAACAAGCTCCGCCTGCTGCGCCACAGCCCGCAGGTGCTGGACAGGCTGCGCGAAAACCACCTGTCCGAGCGGCACGCGCGTGCGCTTCTGCGCCTGCCGACGGACGAGGAACGGCTGGAGGTGCTGGGCGTCATCGTCAGGCAGCAGCTTAACGTGGCAAAAACCGAGGCATACATCGAGGCGTATCTGGAGAAAAAACGTACGCAGGAGCCGAAAAAGGGGATGCGCAAGCTGATCGTCCGGGACGTGCGCCTGTTTCTCAACAGCGTCAACCACTCGCTGGAGCTGGTGCGCGGTGCGGGCATCGACGCCAGCGCAAGGCAGGAGGAGACGGACACGGAGATCGTGCTGACCATCCGCCTGCCCAAACGGGCGGGGTAAAGAACGAAGGGGACATTCCGGGCAAGGGGAAGCGCTTACGCAACGAAAACACCATATTTTGCCGAACATTTCCGCCTCGGTGTGCGATTTCGCGCCGCCGGGCGGGATTTTTTTGCGTTTTCGGACGGAGACGAAATTTTTCTCCCGATTTTTTGATTTTTTTGCGGAAAATATTTGCAAAATCGAAACAGATGTGGTATACTTTGTGCGCGATAAAATCTTAACATAAAAAACAATGCTTGAAACGGTCGTGAAATGCCGTTTCCAAAACACGAAAGGGGTTAACAAAACCATGCACAAGTATGTCTACCTGTTCTCCGAAGGCAATGGCTCCATGCGTGAGCTGCTCGGCGGCAAGGGCGCCAACCTCGCCGAAATGACCAACCTCGGTATGCCTGTCCCGCAGGGCTTCACCATCTCCACCGAAGCCTGCACCAAGTATTACGAGGACGGCCGCAGCATCAACGAAGAGATCAAGGAACAGGTCTATGAAGCTCTGGCAAAAATCGAAAAAATCAACGGCAAAAAGTTCGGCGATCCCAAGAACCCGCTGCTCGTCTCCGTTCGCTCCGGCGCCCGCGCTTCCATGCCCGGCATGATGGACACCATCCTGAACCTCGGCCTGAACGACGAGGTCGCTGCCGGTCTGATCGAAGGCAACCCCACCCCCGCATTCACCCGTTTCGTTTACGATTCCTACCGCCGTTTCATCCAGATGTTCTCCGACGTCGTGATGGAGCTTTCCAAGAAGACCTTCGAAGTCATCATTGACGAGGTCAAGGAAGCCAAGGGCGTGAAGAACGATATCGAGCTTGACGCCGACGACATGAAGAAGCTCGTCGTCCTGTTCAAGGAGCACTACAGGAAGGAAAAGGGCGAGGACTTCCCGACCAACCCCGCCGACCAGCTCATGGAGGCCATCAAGGCCGTCTTCCGCTCCTGGGATAACCCCCGTGCCAACGTCTACCGCCGCATGAACGACATCCCCTACTCCTGGGGCACCGCCGTCAATGTGCAGCCGATGGTCTTCGGCAACCTGAACGACAAGTCCGGCACCGGCGTCGCCTTCACGCGTGACCCCGCCACCGGCGAAAAGGCGCTGTTCGGTGAGTACCTCATCAACGCGCAGGGCGAGGACGTCGTCGCCGGCATCCGCACGCCGAGCAAGATCTCCAAGCTCGAAGAGGATATGCCCGGTGTCTACAAGCAGTTTGTCGACATCGCCAACCGCCTGGAAAACCACTACCGCGATATGCAGGACATGGAGTTCACCATCGAAAACGGCAGACTCTATATGCTCCAGACCCGTAACGGCAAGCGTACCGCCGCTGCCGCGCTGAAGATCGCCTGCGACCTCGTCGACGAGGGCATGATCTCCCGCGAGGAGGCCGTCATGCGTGTCGAGCCGAAGCAGCTCGACGCCCTGCTGCACCCGCAGTTCGACGCCGCTGCCCTGAAGGCAGCCGAGGTCGTCGGCAAGGGCCTCGCGGCCTCCCCCGGCGCCGCCTGCGGCCGCGTCGTCTTCACCGCTGAGGACGCAAAGGCCTGGGCAGCTAACGGCGAAAAGGTCGTCCTTGTCCGTCTCGAGACCAGCCCCGAGGACATCGAGGGCATGGCAGCCGCGCAGGGCATCCTGACCGTCCGCGGCGGCATGACCTCCCACGCAGCCGTCGTCGCCCGCGGCATGGGCACCTGCTGCGTCTCCGGCTGCGGCGAGATCGCCATGCACGAGGAGGAGAAGTACTTCACCCTCGCCGGCAAGACCTACCGTGAGGGCGACTGGATCTCCATCGACGGCTCCACCGGCAACATCTACGGCTGCGCCGTCGCCACCGTTCCCGCCAGCATCAGCGGCAACTTCAACCGCTTGATGAAGTGGGCCGACAGCTTCCGCACCCTCCGCGTGCGCACCAACGCCGACAACCCCCGCGACACCGCGCAGGCTGTCGCCTTCGGCGCCGAGGGCATCGGCCTGTGCCGCACCGAGCATATGTTCTTTGAGGCCACCCGCATCAAGGCGATGCGCGAGATGATCGTCGCCAAGACCGTCGAGGCCCGCAGGGAAGCCCTCGCCAAGATCCTGCCCTATCAGCAGAGCGACTTCGAGCAGATGTACCGCGAGCTGCAGGGCCGCCCGATGACCGTCCGTTACCTCGACCCGCCCCTGCACGAGTTCCTGCCCACCAAGGAAGAGGACATCGCAGAGATCGCTGCCGAGCTGAACGTCTCCACCGAGGAGCTGAAGGAAGTCATCGCCTCCCTGCACGAGTTCAACCCGATGATGGGTCACCGCGGCTGCCGTCTCGCCGTCACCTATCCGGAGATCGCCGAGATGCAGACCACTGCCGTCATCAACGCCGCCATCAAGGTCAACCACGAGTATCCGTGGTACCGCATCGAGCCGGAGATCATGATCCCGCTGGTCGGCGAGGTCAAGGAGCTCAAGTACGTCAAGGACGTCGTCGTCGCCACCGCCGATAAGATCATCGCGGAAGCCGGCGTTGAGATGAAGTACAAGGTCGGCACCATGATCGAGATCCCGCGTGCCGCCCTGACCGCGGACGAGATCGCCAAGGAAGCCGAGTTCTTCTCCTTCGGCACCAACGACCTGACCCAGATGACCTTCGGCTTCAGCCGTGACGACGCGGGCAAGTTCCTCGACGCGTACTACGACAAGAAGATCTATGAGTTCGATCCGTTTGCCCACCTCGACCAGACCGGCGTCGGCCGCCTGATCAAGACGGCTGCCGAGCTCGGCAGACAGACCCGTTCGAACCTCAAGCTCGGCATCTGCGGCGAGCATGGCGGCGATCCCGCCTCCGTCGAGTTCTGCCATCAGGTCGGCCTGGACTATGTCTCCTGCAGCCCGTTCCGTGTTCCCATCGCCCGCCTCGCCGCCGCGCAGGCCGCGATCAAGAACAAGAGAGCCTGAGCGTAAGCTGATTTTGGGCAAGCCCAGATTGTAAACCACAATAGAAAAAATGACCTTGCAAGAGCAATCTTGCAGGGTCTTTTTTACGCCGAAAGCCCTGAAAATTTCGCATTTTTGACAAATAACTGAAATTTCATCGCCATTCTCAAAATATATATGCTCTGAACATATTTGCATATTCTGTAAAAAGTAAAGGCTTTTGACAGGCTCCGACAGGAAAGAAGGCGTCGACGCC
>CAMEMX010000058.1 GCA_945927915.1 uncultured Clostridia bacterium | reverse complement strand
TTTTGCGGGTCAGAATCAATAATTCTCCGCGCGGACCTCGAAATAGGCCTGCGGATGGGCGCAGACGGGGCAGACCTCCGGCGCCTTTTCGCCCATGACGAGGTGACCGCAGTTGCGGCACTCCCACATGGTCTTGCCGGCCTTCTCAAAGACGGTCTGCATTTCGATGTTGTTCAGAAGGGCGCGGAAGCGCTCCTCATGCGACTTTTCGATCATCGCGACGCCGCGGAACTGCTCGGCCAGCTCATGGAAGCCCTCTTCGTCGGCCTCCTTCGCGAAGCGGTCGTACATATCCGTCCACTCGTAGTTTTCGCCCTTGGCGGCGGCTGCGAGGTTCGCCTTGGTGTCGCCGATGCCCTCGAGCGCCTTGAGCCAGAGCTTTGCGTGCTCCTTTTCGTTCTCCGCGGTCTTCAGGAAAAGTGCGGCGATCTGCTCATAGCCCTGCTTCTTTGCGACGCTTGCGAAGTAGGTGTACTGGTTGCGTGCCTGGCTCTCGCCGGCAAAGGCCTCGCGAAGATTCAGTTCGGTTTTTGTGCCTGCGTATTTCATGCTGTTACCTCCGTATTTGAATTTGACATGAATAGTATACCCCAAAAGCCCCGGTTTTTCAAGAGAGAAAAAATCGTTTTCGGGGGGTTGACAACGGCGTGCGGCGGTGGTATAATGCGGAAAACCGTTGAAGATGAGCAAGTAAGCGCAGTGCTGAGATCACAGAGAGCCGCCGTTGGTGGGAGTGCGGTATGGAGGGCTGCGCCGAATGGGCATCGGAGGGCGAGCCGAACGTGCAGTAGGCGAGACGGAGAGGGCGCTCCGTTATCAAACGTCAGCGTATGACAGTACGCGCAAAGTGGGCGCATTGCGTCAAGCCGGGTGGCACCGCAGGATGATTTTTCACTCCTGTCCCAGCAAATTTCTGGGACAGGAGTTTTTTATATTCTTTTCCCAAACAGAAGTTGAAAGGAGAAACACATCATGGCAAATCAGAAGGAAATCCCGTACAAGATCTACTTGGAAGAATCGGAGATGCCGCAGGCATGGTACAATGTCCGCGCGGATATGAAGAATAAGCCCGCACCCCTGCTCAATCCGGGCACGGGGAAGCCCATGACGCTTGAAGAGCTTTCCGGCGTGTTCTGCCGCGAGCTTGCCGAGCAGGAGCTGGACAACGACACGGCATATATCCCCATCCCGCAGGAGATCCGCGATTTTTACAAGATGTACCGTCCGTCGCCGCTGGTGCGCGCCTACTGTCTGGAGAAAAAGCTCGGCACGCCGGCGCACATCTACTATAAATTTGAGGGCAACAACACCTCCGGCAGCCATAAGCTCAACTCCGCCATCGCGCAGGCTTATTACGCCAAGAAGCAGGGCCTCAAGGGCGTGACGACCGAGACGGGCGCCGGCCAGTGGGGCACGGCACTGTCGATGGCCTGCTCCTACTTTGACCTCGACTGCAAGGTCTTCATGGTCAAGGTGTCCTACGAGCAGAAGCCCTTCCGCCGCGAGGTCATGCGCACCTACGGCGCGTCGGTCACGCCGTCGCCGTCGAACACCACGAACGTCGGCAGAAAGATCCTGGAGGAATTCCCCGGCACGACCGGCTCCCTCGGCTGCGCGATCTCCGAGGCGGTCGAGGCGGCTGTGACGCACGAGGGCTACCGCTACGTCCTCGGCAGCGTCCTGGCGCAGGTGCTCCTGCACCAGAGCGTCATCGGTCTGGAGGCTAAGGCCGCGCTCGATAAGTATGACATCAAGCCCGACATCATCATCGGCTGCGCGGGCGGCGGCTCGAACCTCGGCGGCCTGATCGCGCCGTTCGTCGGACAGAAGCTGCGCGGCGAGGCGGATATGCGCATCATCGCCGTTGAGCCGGCCTCTTGCCCGAGCCTGACGCGCGGCAAATACGCCTACGACTTCTGCGACACCGGCATGGTCTGCCCGCTGGCGAAGATGTACACCCTCGGCAGCTCGTTCATCCCCTCTGCCAACCACGCCGGCGGCCTGCGCTATCACGGCATGAGCAGCATCGTCTCCCAGCTTTACGCCGACGGCTACCTCGAGGCGACGAGCGTCGAGCAGACGAGCGTGTTCGAGGCGGCGGAGATGTTCGCCCGCGTCGAGGGCATCCTGCCCGCACCGGAGAGCAGCCACGCCATCCGTGTCGCCATCGACGAGGCGCTCAAGTGCAAGGAGACGGGCGAGGAGAAGAACATCGTCTTCGGCCTGACCGGCACGGGCTATTTCGACCTCGTCGCGTACCAGAAGTACAACGACGGCGAGATGGGCGATTTTATCCCCACCGACGAGGACATCGCAAAGAGCCTCGCCAAGCTGCCGAGCATTGATTGAATACAGAAGCAACTCCCTGCGCCGAACCTGGCGCAGGGAGTTGTTTTCTTTGTCAAAATATTTGCTATTTCAGCAGCATTTCGCCGGCCTTGTAGATGTCGCCGGCGCCGACAGTGAGGATGATGTCGCCCTCCTGCGCGATGGAGCGCAGATAGGCGGCGACCTCCGGCAACGTCTCAAAGAAGACTGCACCGTCGATTTGTTTGGCAAGGTCGAGCGAGGAAATGCCAAGCTTATTGCTCTCGCGGGCGGCGTAGATCTCGGCCAGCACCGCCACGTCCACACGGCGCAGCTCACGGACGAAATCGTCAAACAGCGCCTTCGTGCGCGTATAGGTGTGCGGTTGGAAGGCAAGGATGATGCGCTTGTAGCCCATCGTCTTGACCGAGTCGATCAGCGCGTGCAGCTCGCCGGGGTGGTGGGCATAGTCGTCAAAGACGTCTGCGCCGTTGAAGCTGCCCTTGCGCTCCATGCGGCGTCCGGCGCCGGTGAACGAGGCCAGCCCTGCGGCGACATATTCGCCCTCGACGCCCATGACATAGGCGGCTGCCGCGGCGGCCAGCGCGTTGTAGACGTTGTGCTTTCCGTAGACCGCCAGCTCCACATGGCAGTAGCGCTTGCCGCGGCAGACGACGTCAAACGAGCGGAAATCCCCGGAGAGATTGACCGGATGGATGTCGTTCTTCCGGTCGATGCCGAAGGTGATGTAATTCAGGTCGGCGAGGGCGGCGACGGTGTTTTCGTCGTCGCCGTTGGCGATGACATAACCCGTGCGCGGAACGAGGCCGGCGAATTTGCGGAACGAGCGCTGCACGGCGGCAAGATCCTTGAAATAGTCGAGGTGGTCGGCCTCGATGTTGTTGATGATGGCGACGGTGGGATAGAAATTCAGGAAGGAATCGCAGTATTCGCAGCTTTCCATGATGATGGTGTCGCCGCTGCCGACGCGGTGTCCGGCCTTGAGCAGCGGCAGATAGCCGCCGAGCATGACGGTCGGGTCGCGCTGCGCCTGCATGAAAACATGGGTGATCATTGAGGTGGTGGTCGTCTTGCCGTGCGTGCCGGAGACGCAGATGGCGTTTTTGTATTCGCGCATGATAAGGCCCCATGCCTGCGCCCGCTCAAAGACGGGGATGCCCATTGCGCGGGCGGCGGCGATCTCGGGGTTATCATTGTGTGCGGCGGCGGTGCGGATGATGCAGTCCGCGCCCTCGATGTTCTTCGCGTTGTGACCGATGTGTACCTCGATGCCTTTTTCGATCAGCTCGTCGGTCGAGACGGACGAGTTCATGTCCGAGCCGGTGACGGTCATGCCCATGCCGCGCAGCACGAGGCCGAGCGGACGCATCGACACGCCGCCGATGCCGATCAGGTGAATATGTTTACCGGGGACGAGATAAGCGTCCAGCCGTTTACGGATTGCCATAATCAGAAAGACCTCCAATTAAAAATCGCCCATATAGTATACAGCATCGGCGGATATTTTACAAGGGATGCTCTGAATAAATCTGCAAGAGCGGTCGGCGAGAGATTTTGTCGCAAATTGAGGTTTGAAAACCGCAGGAATACTTTGTGTATTTCAAGGTTTTCGAACCGAAAAGTTGCGGCAAAGGATCCGCCGGGCGCCGCAGCCGATTTGTTCAGAGCTTCCCAAGAAAAATATCACCGGAGTGCGGCGATCACGGGCGGCAGGAGCGCTTCGGGCAGGGTAAAGCAGAGCGTCCGCCCGTCCGGGTGCGGAAAGGTCAGACGCCATGCGCACAGCGCAAGAGTGCCGCCGCTTGCTGCGCCGTACTTTTTGTCGCCGCTCAGAGGACAGCCGCGCGAGGCGAGCTGCACGCGGATCTGGTGCGTCCTGCCCGTATACAGGCGGATGTGCAGCAGAGCGCAGCCGTCTGCGCCGCGTGCTTCAACGCGGTAGGAAAGCCGTGCCTCCTTCACACCCGCGCGTCTGCGCTTGACGACGTAGGTCTTGTTTTTCGCGCGGTCGTGAAACAGCAGGTCTGTCAGCTCCGCTTCGTCCCCGGACGGCGCGTTTTCGCACACGGCGAGATATTCCTTGGAAAATCCGTCCTGCATCCGTGCGCCGAGAAACGCCGCCGCCACGGGCGTTTTGGCAAAGACCATCAGACCGCTGACCTCGCGGTCGAACCGGTGGACGGGATAGACCGTGCGCGGCGCGAGGAGGTCCGGCATCGAGCGCTTGCCGGAGGCATCCTTTGCCGAGAGCACGCCCGCGGGCTTGTGGCAGACGAGCACCTGCGCGTCCTCGTAAAAGACGGTCACATCCGCGCTTCCAGCTTCGCAAGGATCCGTTCGCACTGCTCCAGCACCCTCCCAACGTCATGTTCCGTAAAACGACCGTTGCGCACGACGCGCCTGCCGCGCACAAAGACGGAGGCGACCTGACTGCCGCTGCCCGCATAGAGCAGGTTGGTCAGGATGCGCCGGTGATTGACCGTGCTGAGATCGTCCGTGCGCACGAGGGAGAAATCCGCCTGATACCCGACGGCGATTTTTCCGAGATCCCGATAGCCCAGCGCAGCCATACCCGTCTCGGTCAGCATCCGATAGCACTGTCCGGCGGGCAGTACGGTCGGGTCGAGGGTCAGCACCTTTTGCAGGTAGCTGCCGTGGCGCGCCTCGCGCAGCAGATCCCGGTTAGCGCTCGACGCCTCGCCGTCGCAGCCGAAGCCGACGCGCACGCCGGCATTCAGCATCTGCGCGATGCGCGGCGCACCGTCGGAGAGCTTCATGTTGGTCGAGGGGCAGTGCGCGACGACGGCCTTTGTCTGCGCCAGAAGGTCGATCTCGCTGTCGGACAGCCAGATCGAGTGCGCAAGGATCGTGTTTTCGTCCAGCACGCCGAGGTGTGCCAGCTCCTCTGCCTCGCCGCGCCCGGTCCATTGGCGCACGCGCTCCGTCTCCGCTTTTCCCTCGGCGAGGTGCGTGTGGTAGACCAGACCGCGCTCGCGGGCAAACTGCTTGAGCGCGACCATCAGCTCCGGCGTGCAGGCAGGACGGCCCTGCGGCACGGCGGCGGTGCGCAGAAGCCCCTTGCCGTGCCAGCGGTCGTAGAGATACTCAGCCTGCCGGAGGCATTCGTCCACGCTTGTGACCTTGATCTGATCGTTTTCCGCGATGTCCGTGGCACCGATGCCGAAGGTCACGCGGAGGCCGGCGTCCTGATACGCCTGCACGACCGCGTCGATGTGCGGGAAGTAGGTCATCTCATTGACGGCTGTCACACCGTAACGCAAGCTTTGCAGGCAGCCGAGCAGCACGCCGTAATACCACTCGTCGGCGGTGAGCGACCACTGCGCGGCGAGCATTTTTTGCAGCCATTGCGTGATGTTCATGTCGTCGAGCGGGCCTTTGGTGAGGCTCTGCACCATATGGGTGTGGATGTCCGCCATGCCGGGAAGCGCGAGCATCCCGTGTGCGTCGAGCGTCTCGCATTGCGCGGAAAGCTGTGGCGCAATGGCAGCAAAACGGCCGTTTTCGATCAAAAGATCGGCTGGAGCGGTCGTCAGGGTATCAAAATCCGGCAGGAGAACATTTTTGATCAGAAGCATTGCAGAGCCTCCGCAGCGGCGGCGAACAGGCGGTGCTTGCCCTCGCCGGGGTCGGCAAGACGCTCGCCCGTGGCGTAGTTTTCGCTTATCAGCGCCAGCGAGGCGGCGCGGAGCTTCAGAATGGAGGAGATAACAAACAGGGCGCTCGTCTCGCCGTCGATCGCTTCGATGCCGAGCGCTGCCCAGCGCGCGATACGCGCTCTGCCCTCCTGCGACCACGGCGTCTCCAGGCTCGTGCAGTCGTGGCTGCGGAACAGCCCCGCGCCGACGCCGGCGTCCAGCAGCCTGCCGAGCAGAGCGGGATCCGGTACGGCGGGGTAGGAGACGTCAATATATTCTCTTGTTGCGCCTTCGCCGCGCACGGCGCCGGAGGCGGCAAGCAAGGTGCCGGCCGGCGTCTCCGGCTGCAGGGCGGGGCAGAGGCCAAGCTTGACCACGGCCTTGACGCCGAGATGGTTCAGCTCCTCCACGGCGATCGCGGCGGGCATACAGCCGAAGCCGCAGCTCATCACGCTCAGCGCTTTGCCATGGAAGCTGCCGGTATAGGTCACATATTCGCGGTATTCTCCGACTTTCTTCGCGTCGTCCATCAGCGCCGCATAAAACGGCACCTCCAGCGGGTCGGGCGTCAGAATGACGCGCGGCGCGACCATCGTCTCGTCGATGCCGAGATGGTGCATCGTCCCGTCCGCGTGCGTCAGCTTCATGCTGGAAAAGCTCATACTCCCGCCTCCTTCAACAGCTCCGCGGCGCGGAGCGCGATGCGCGAAGCAAGCTCGATCCGCTTCGCCAGAAAATCCGGGTCGGCATATGCGCCGTAGACCTGCGAGCCGGGCTCTGCAAACATCGAGCCGAGGGCAACGCAGATGCTGGCCGTGCGCAGACCGAGCAGGTGACCGTAGGTGAACAGCGTGCCGGATTCGTTTTCCACGACGAGCACGCCCGTGTCGATCCACTTTTGCATCCGTTCGCGCAGGCCGGGGTGCGCGGCCTTGGACTCCATGTAGAAGGCGTCGTGGCTGCGGTAGAGTCCGACCAAGGGGTCATCGCCAAGTTCATGCGCCGCCTGCGTCAGCGCGCGGACGACGAAGGGGTCGGCCACGGCGGGAAACTCCGGCGGCACAAGCTCAAAGCTCGCGCCCTCGCCGCGCACGCAGCCGCTTGCGATCACGATGCGCCCCGGCTGCATCCACGGCTGCACGCCGCCGCAGGTGCCGACGCGGATGACTGTTTTCGCGCCCGCCTGCGCAAGCTCCTCCAGAGCGCTCACAACGCAGGAGCAGCCCATGCCGCTGCTGGTCACGCCGACGGGCGTGCCATTTGCCGTATGCCCGGTATAGGTCGCGTAGGTGCCGCGGTGGGCGGTGAACTCGGCGTCGCGGAAGAAGCCGGAGATGATCTTGCTGCGGTGCGGATCGCCGGGCAGGAGCACATACGGCGCGCTGCCGCCTGCGGCCAGACCGGTGCGCGGCAGCAGGCCGTCCGCGCCGGGCGGGACTTGGATCTTGGAATAGCGCTTCATGGAAGACCTCCTTACAATATGAATATAATACCATCATAGCGGATGCCCGGAGAAAATGCAAGCAGATGCACGGAAAAAACAGGTCGCGCTTGCAAAACCGGCGCTTTGGTGGTAAAATATCAAAAAAACCGGAAAGGAGCGGGTAATATGGTACTGAAGATCGAAGGTATGATGTGCGGTCACTGCAAGGCACGCGTGGAAAAGGCGCTCAAGGCGGTCGCGGGCGTTGAAACGGTCGACATCAGCCTGGAAGACAAGACGGCGACCGTGACGGGCAGCGCCGATGCGTCTGCGCTGCGTCAGGCGGTGACGGACGCGGGCTATCAGGTCGTGGAATAAATCATTGTCTCCGCGCAAAAAGTTGTGCGGAGACAAAATTTTTGTTATTTTTGTGTATTTTGCCTATAACAATTCTTTCAAAATGTGGTATAATATACCCATACGAAAGGAAAGGAGCGGCAGAAGATGTATCAGGTCGGAGAAACGGTGCTTTACGGCACGGAGGGCGTATGCGCGATCGCGGAGATCCGCGAAATGAAGGTCGGCCGTGAAAAAGCGGCATACTATGTCCTGCAGCCTGTCCGGCGCGGCGGCGCGACGGTGTTCGTTCCGCTGGGCAACGAGAAGCTGTTGGGTAAGATGCGCCGCCTGCTTTCCCCGCAGGAGCTGGATTCCCTGCTGGGCGATGTCTGCCGCACCGAAACAACGTGGATCGAGGACGTCTCCGCGCGCAAGGAGGAATTCCGCCGCATCCTGACTGCCGGCGACCGCCGGGAGCTGCTTGGCATGATCCGCGCGCTCTACCGGCGCCGTGAGGCGCTCCGGCGTTCGGGCAAGCACCTGCGCACGCATGACGAGCAGACCCTGCGCGATGCGGAAAAGCTGCTCAACGACGAATTTGCAACGGTGCTGAAGATCGAGCCGCGCGAGGTCCCCGCGTACATCCGCGCCCGGCTGGAGGGCGCACAATTTGCAACAGCGGAGGTATAAAACATGGAAAAGATCTTTACACAGCAGGCGCCTGCGGCGATCGGCCCGTATTCGCAGGCGGTCAGAACGGGTAATTTAGTCTACACATCGGGACAGATTCCCATCGACCCCGCCACGGGTGCGATCGGGGCATCTGACATCACGGGGCAGACCGAGCAGGTGATGAAGAATCTGCAGGCGGTGCTCGAGGCGGCGGGTTCATCGCCGGATCGCGCGGTCAAGACGCTCTGCTTCCTGAAAAATATGGATGACTTTGCCGCGTTCAACGAGGTCTATGCCCGCTATTTCACGGGCAAGCCCGCCAGAAGCTGCGTCGCCGTCGCCGCGCTGCCCAAGGGCGCGCTGGTCGAGGTCGAGGTCGTCGCGGAAGTATAACGGCATAATATAATGTGAGCGCCTGCGGCGAAAACCGCAGGCGTCAGCGTGTCGAAAAACGGTTTCGACACGCTGTGAGACTGCCCTGAAAACAATTAATGAAGCAGCCCCATAACA
>CAMEMX010000057.1 GCA_945927915.1 uncultured Clostridia bacterium | reverse complement strand
GCATAAAACATACGGAAGGAGGCTGACATATGGAATCTGTTTTTTATCTCGGCGCGTGCTCGCCGCAGGGCTTTGCCTCGCACTACGACTCCCTTCTGCACGAGCACTTGCAGCTCAACATCATCAAGGGCGGCTCCGGGTGCGGAAAATCCACCTTTATGCGCAGGATCGGCCGCGCCGCGCAGGAGCGCGGGCTGGACGTGTCATATATTCTCTGCTCCTCCGACCCGGATTCTCTCGACGGCGTGGTGATCCCCGCATTGGAAACCGCATTCGTCGACGGCACCGCACCCCATGTGCTCGAGCCGAGCCTGTGCGGCGGGAGTATGAATTATGTAAACTTTGGAGCATTCTATGACCGCGCAGCCATGCGTCAAAGCGAGGACGAGATCCGCGCGGCACAGGCGCTGAACGCCGCGCAATATCCCCATGTGACGGCCTGTCTGTCCGCCGCCGACAAGCTGCTTGACAGCGTCCGCGCCGTCACGTCGGCCTGCGCATACACCGAGCAGACGGCGTCGCTGGCCGAATGTCTCGCGCTGTCCGTCCTGCGTCCCACCGGGGAAAGCCCGCGCACGGCGAAGCGCTTCCTCTCCGCCGTCACGCCGAAGGGGCTGCGCTTCTGTACGCAGACGCCGGCGGCGCTGTGTTCCCGCGTGTATGTGCTGCGCGACAACTACCTTCTTGCGCCGCGGCTTCTTTCGCGGCTGCTCGAGCTGGCGCAGGCCGGCGGGCACGCGTGCGTCGTCTGCCACAGTCCGCTCCTGCCGGAGGGTGCGCCGTCGCACCTGCTTATTCCGACGGCGGACGCCGCCTTTATCACGGAGACGCGGGACTTTCCCTATGACGGGCCGTGCTTCTGCCGCATCGACCTTGACGCGATGCTGCCGCAGGAGGCGCGGCGCAGCCTGACGTTCTGCGGCAAAACCGTGTCGTCTCTTCTGTATCAGGCGGCATCGCATCTGCGCGAGGCAAAGCGCCAGCATGACCGCATCGAGGCGCTGTGCCGCCCGTTTGTCGATTTCGAAGCGGTGGATGACCTGGCGCAGCGGACGATCCTCGACCTTTTCGGCGAAAAATAGTCTGAATTTATCGCAGATTTCGTCGATTTTACCGTTGTTTTTTGCGTACAATGGTGCTAAGATAAGTGCGCAAAAATCAAGTTGTCTCTGAACAGATCAGCCGATTGATTCAGAGCTTCTTTAGGAGGTCTTATCGATGAAATTACTGATTATCGTTCTGAATAAGGTCGAATGTCTTGACAAGCTGCTGACGTCCTTCGGCAAGCAGCGCATCCCCGGCGCAACGATCCTTGACAGCAAGGGCATGGCGCAGGAGCTGGGCGAGCATGACGAGCTGCGCTTTCTCGGCTCGCTGCGGCTTTTGATGAATCCCGCGCACAAGGAGAACAAGACGATCTTCATGGTCGTGCCGGACGAGAAGGTCGCCACGGTCAGCGCCATCGTCAACGAGGTCACGGGCGGCCTCGACCACCCCGACACCGGCATCCTCTTTACCGTGCCGATCGACCATGTGGAGGGGATGAAGGCGTAGCTATGACACTCAATACACTCACCGACCTCGCCATCATGATCTTTGCGGGGATGTTTTGCGGCCGCATGGCAAAGCACCTCCGCCTGCCGAACGTCACGGGCTATCTGGTCGCGGGCCTGCTGATCGGCCCGAGCGTGCTCGGCCTGCTGACGAACGATTTTCTGGAGGCGACCGGCATCATCTCCGACGTCGCCCTCGGCTTTATCGCCTTCTCCATCGGCAACGAATTCAAGCTGTCCTATTTCAAGCGCGTCGGCGCGGCGCCGATCGTCATCGCCTGCCTTGAGTCGCTGTTCGCGGTGCTGTTCGTCGTGCTCGGCCTGATCGTCTCCGGGCAGAGCGTCGCCTTCTCCCTCGTCCTCGGCGCGATCGCCGCCGCGACCGCCCCCGCCGCGACCATCATGGTCATCAAGCAGTACCGCGCCAGAGGCCCCGTCACGGAGTCGCTCCTGTCCGTCGTCGCCATCGACGACGCCACGGCGCTGATCCTGTTCTCCCTCGCCGTCGCCGTTGCGCAGGCGCTCGCGGGCAGCGCGGCCTCGCTGGGTGCCTCCCTGCTCGTCCCGGTCAAGGAGATCGGCGGCGCCATCGTCGTAGGTGCGGCGCTGGGCTTCATTTTCCTGCTCCCGCTGCGCTTTTTCAAGAAGGCGGGCAACCGCCTATCGCTGATCGTCGGCTTCATCTTCGCCGGGCTGGGCATCTCCCAGTGGCTCGGCCTGTCCAACCTGCTTCTGTGCATGGCGATGGGCGCAGTGCTTGCCAACTTCTCCGGCGACATCAACCAGCTCATGGACATCTGCGACAGCGTCACGCCGCCGATCTTCATGCTGTTCTTCGTCGCCTCCGGCGCGGATCTGAAGCTCTCCGTCCTGCCGACGGTCGGCGTGATCGGCGTGATCTACATCGTCCTGCGCGTCATCGGCAAGATCTTCGGCGCGGGGCTGGGCGGCGTCGTCTGCAAGTGCGACAAGAACGTGAAAAAGTTCCTCGGCCCGTGCCTGCTGCCGCAGGCGGGCGTCGCCATCGGCCTTTCACTGGCGGCTGGCGAGGTCGTGCCGGAGCACGCCCCGCAGATCCGCGCGGTCATCCTCTGCGGCACGCTCATCTATGAGCTGATCGGCCCTGCCGTCACCAAGCTCTCGCTGAAAAAAGCCGGCGAGATCAGCGGAAAATAACCATGATATGTTTCGATAGGCTCTGGGGCGTCATGCGGGAAAAGGGGATTTCCACCTATGTGCTGCGCGAACGCGCGGGCATCGACAGCAAGACCATCCGCCGCCTGCGGCCAACGACAACACCGAGACGAAAACGTTAAGCAAGCTGTGCGAGGCGCTGGACTGCTCCCTTGCAGACATTGCAGAATACATCCCGGACGAAAAAGCCTGAAAAAGCCGGGCAGACCGAAAAACACGGTCAGCCCGGCTTGGTTATTGTGATTATTTCGTGCCGAAGATGCGGTCGCCGCAGTCGCCGAGGCCGGGGACGATATAGGCGTGCTCATTGAGCTTTTCGTCCACGGCGGTGATGATGATGTCAATGTCGGGGTGGGCTTCCGAAACGGCCTTGATGCCCTCCGGCGCGGCGATGATGTCCATCAGCGTGATGGATTTGCAGCCGTACTCGCGCTTGAGGATGTCGATGGCGGCGATGGCGCTGCCGCCCGTTGCGAGCATGGGATCCACGATAAAGACCTGCCGTTCGGAGATGTCCGGCGGCATCTTGCAGTAGTACTGAACCGGCTCATGCGTCTCCGGGTCGCGGAACAGGCCGATGTGGCCGACCTTTGCCGAGGGGATCAGGGAGATCATGGTGTCGACCATGCCGAGGCCGGCACGGAGGATGGGCACGATGGCCAGCTTCTTGCCCGAGAGCACTCTGACCTTTGCCGGGGCGACCGGCGTTTCGATCTCGATTTCCTGCGTGGGGAGGTTGCGCGTTGCCTCATAGCACATGAGCGCGGCGATCTCACCGACGATCTCACGGAACTCCTTAACGCCCGTGTTCTTGTCGCGGAGGATCGACAGCTTGTGCTGAAGCAGGGGGTGGTCCAAAATCTGTACTTTTCCCATTATGCTTCTCCTTTGCTCCGTTGCAGACGCTCGTTGCGCTCGCGCTCGGCCTGCGAAAGCCGCAGATAGTTCGGCTGAAGCGTCGCGCCGTCAAAGCTCCCACCGTTCAGGAGCAGGCGGCGCGCGGCAAGCGCCACGCCCGATGCGCGCTGCATTCTGATGTGTTCCGGCGCAAGAATGCAGCCGGATACAAGTTTGCCGAAGGTATTATAGCACAACTGCGCCCCGTCGCCAACCATTATTTTTGGTTTTTTCTCATTTTTCAGCATTTGCGCCAATTCCTCCAGCGAAATTGCGCTGTCATCCGTCAGCCGCGTCAGCACGCCGCCCTCGCAGGAAAAGAGCGCGCAGTAGACCTGCGCCCGGCGGGCGTCCATCGCGCAGCAGACCACGCCCTCAAACAGCCGCGCCTGCTGCGCCATCGCCTCCAGCGTGGACACGCCGACGCAGGGCAGATCGCGTCCCCAGGCGAAGCCCTTTGCCGCCGCCACGCCGATGCGCACGCCCGTAAAGCTGCCCGGTCCGGCGGCGCAGGCGACCGCGTCGACGTCCTGCGCGGTCAGATCGCACGCGCACAGCAGCTCCTGCGCCAGCTTCATCAGCGTCCGGCTGTGGGTCTGGCCGCAGTTCAGATAGCTCTCGCCGAGCAGGCGGTCGTCCTCCAAAAGCGCAGCCGAGGCCGCCTTGGCCGACGTCTCAAAGGCTAAGATCCGCACAGGCTTCCCCTCCTTCGATGGTGATGCGCCGTTCGGCGTCGCCCGTCTTTTCGATGCTGACGGTGACGGCGCCCAGCATGGCGTCCGCGACGTTCTCGCTCCACTCCACCGCGCAGACGCCGCCGCGCAGCAGATAGTCCTCCCAGCCGATGTCGAACAGCTCGTCGCTTGAGCCGAGGCGGTACATATCAAAATGGAACAGCGGCAGGCGTCCGCCGGTATATTCGTTGACGATGGTGTAGGTCGGGCTGGTAACGCGCATGGAAATGCCCAGTCCCCGCGCGAGGCCGCGCGTAAAGGCCGTCTTTCCCGCGCCGAGGTCGCCGCGATAGGCGATCACCTCGCCGCCGCGCAGCACAGCGCCGAGCTTCTGCCCCAGAAGCTCCGTCTCCTCCGGGCTTTTCGTGATGAATTGCATCCGCTTCACTTCCTTTGCTCGGATTATACCACAAAAATACATTTTTTGCAAAAACAACTTTTCCGGTTTACAGATTCGCCGTTTAATGATAGAATAGTTTGGGAGAAAACACGGCAGACCATGACCGAAGGAGGTGCGCGCATGAAAAAGCTGGTCCGCAAGCTGACCGAGATCGTAAAGAAAGGCGACATGGTGCTTCTGGCGCTTTGCGTGGCGGCCTCTCTCTTCGGCATCGTGATGATCTACGCCGCCACCTTATGGGAGGGCAGCACGCGCTACATCATCGTGCAGACCGGCTCGCTCATCGCGGGCGTCGTGATCTATTTCGCGCTGACCGCCTTCGACATCGACATCCTCGCCGGTCAGCGGACGCTCCTGTTCCTGTTTAACGTGGCGTTCATCGGAATGCTGATGGTCTGGGGCGTCGAGGGTACCTCGGGCAACAAGAGCTGGCTGTCGTTCCCCTTCCTGCCGTTCAACATCCAGCCCGCCGAGGTCTGCAAGATCACCTATATCATTATTCTTGCCAAAACGATGAGCGTCAACCAGACGAGGATCTCCTCCGTGCGCTCCGTCGGCACGCTCACCGCTCATATGCTGTTCATCGTCGCGCTCATTATTGTCATCTCCCGCGACACGGGCGTCGCGCTGATCTTCGTGTTCATCTTCCTCGCCATGGCGTACGCCGGCGGTGTGAGCGGCTGGTGGTTCCTCGGCGGCGCAGGTGCGCTCGCTGTCGCCGCGCCGACGCTCTGGCAGACCGTCCTGCGCGAAGACCAGAAAAACCGTATCCTCGTGCTTTACGACCCGTCCATCGACCCCAGCGGCTTGGACGAGCTGTGGCAGACCAACCAGAACCTCAAGGCGCTGCGCAACGGCGGCCTGTCCGGGCAGGGCTTGTTCCAGGGCAATATGACCTCTGTCGGTTCGCTGCCCGCGCAGCACACGGACTCCATCTTCTCCACCGTGGGCGAGCAGCTCGGTATGATCGGCTGCATCATTTTACTGCTGCTCCTGCTTGCCATCATCCTTCGCATTTTCTACGTCGGCATGAAATCGCCGGACTATATGAACCGCCTGATCTGCATCGGCATCGCCTCGATGCTGCTGTTCCAGATCCTCATCAACGTCGGTATGTGCCTCGGCCTGCTGCCGGTCATCGGCCTCGCCCTGCCCTTCATCAGCTATGGCGGCAGCTCGATTTTGACCTCGTTCATGGCGATGGGCATCGTCTCCGGCATCAGGATGCGGCCCGCCCGCGACATCCGCGCCCATTATATCCGTCCGTACTGAATCAATTCGCCGCCTCCGTCCGCATCCTTCGGGATGGCGAACGGAGGCGGACGATTTTTTTGCCACTTTTTTGCATAGCGCGCAAATTTCGGTTCATCCTATGCGTGAAGAAATTCACAGGAGGGAACCAAAATGAAAACCATCGTCCGCACCCTTGCCCTCGGCGTTCTGTGCGCGCTGGCGCTCGGCACCGCCGCCCTCGCCGCAGACGGCGAGACGCTCTATAACGCCGAATACTGCTTCTGCGAGGCGGATTTCTCCGCCGACGCCTATCCCGGTCTCAGCGGCATCTTCGTCAGCGCCGTCCCCGAGGCGGAGGTCGCCTCCGTCATGCTGGGGCAGCGCACCATTCGCGCAGGCGACGTTCTGCCCGTCGACGCGCTGGAGCGTCTGCGCCTCGTCCCCGCGTGCGCAGAGAGCTGCAACGCAGACTTCTGCTACCGGCCTATCTGCGACACGGCGCTTGGGGAACCGTCCAAGGTGACCATCCGCATCCAGTCCGGCAAAAACGCGACGCCAAAGGCAAACAACGCCGAATTCGAGACGTATAAAAACATCGCAAACGACGGCAGGCTGACCGGCTCCGACCCGGAGGAGGCACAGCTCACCTTCCAGCTCGTGGAAGCGCCGAAGCGCGGTACGGTCAGGCTCAACGCAGACGGCACCTACGTCTACACGCCCGACAAAAACAAGGTCGGAGAGGACAGCTTCACCTTCACCGTGACCGACGACGCGGGCAACGTCTCCAAGCCCGCGACCGTCAGCATCCGCATCCTCAAGCCCACGCAGAGCATGACCTTTGCCGACATGGAGGGCCGCACCGATCTGTATGAGGCGGTGTGGCTGTGCAGCGAAGACCTCGGCAGCGGCAGGAGCATCGGCGGCACGCTCTGCTTCTGCCCGAATGAGACGGTCAGCCGTGCGGAATTCCTCGTCATGGCGATGAAGCTGCGCGGCGTCCCCGTCGATCCCGCGCTCACCGTTTCGGGCTTTGCCGACGCGGACGCCGCCCCCGCCTGGGTGCAGCCCTATCTTGCCGCAGCTATGCGGCGCGGCATCATCCGCGGTGAGGCAAGCGAGGCCGGCGCGGTCTTCCGCCCGAATGACGCCATCACCGGCCGCGAAGCCGCCGTGATGCTGCAAAATATGCTGGAGCTTCCGATCTCCGCCGCCTTCCGCCCGGCGCAGGAGGTCTGGTACGCCTCGTCCGTGCAGGCGCTCAGCGAAGCGGGCGTCACGCTCTCCGCGCCCGAGCAGCCGCTCACCCGCGCCGCGGCGGCAGATCTGCTCTGTCAGGTCGCGCAGCTCGGATAAAACGAAACGCCTGCCGCAGCTTGCGGCAGGCGTTTCGAATCATTCTTCGGTTTTCGGTTCCTCTTCCTCCGCCTCCGGCGCATCGATCAGCGGCACGACGTCGAAGTCCTCCTCCGTCTCCTCCGCGTCCGGCGCAGCGGCATACTCCGCTTTTGCCTCCGCGATCTCCTCGCGCAGCTCGTTGATCCGGCGGAAGGACGCGGAAATGCTCTCGCACAGCGGATGATACTCGGCGTTGTCCGCCTCCTCATCCGTGACATAGTCCTTGTAGTAGATCTTGCCGAGCTTCGTATAGTTGCGGCGGATCTTTTCCTGCTCCGTCAGGATCGCAAGACGCTTTTTTGATACCAGCGCGACATATTTGGCGGTTTTCGCGGCAGTCTGCGCTGCGCCGGTCGCCATGCCCTTCAGGTCGTCCATAGTTGCCATCGTGTTACCTCCTTATTCTTCCGTTGTATTCTCGCTTGCCGTCTCCTGTTCGGCGGCGACACGGTTGACCAACATATTGCGCGGATCGGGGTGCCGGAACGCAAGCACATAAACCAGGATCGCAGCCGAAACCACGCAGGTCACGGCAGCCAGGAGCTGGCTGACGCGGAACGGGCCGATGTACAGGCTGTCCGTGCGCAGCCCCTCGATGAACGCCCTGCCCAGACCGTACCACGCGAGGTAGCACAGGATGATCTGGCCGTCAAATTTCCGCTTTTTCGACACGAAATGCAGGATCACAACACCGACGAGGTTCCACACGGATTCGTACAGGAAGGTCGGGTGGACAAAGATCTGCTGTCCGTGCTCGATCAGGCCCATGCGCAGGAAGTTCGTCGTCTCGCCGCCATGTGCCTCGCGGTTGAAGAAATTGCCCCAACGGCCGATGCCCTGCCCGATCAGCAGGCCGATGCTGCCGATGTCCATATAGGGCAGGAGCTTGGCTCTGCGTTTTTGGCTCGTCATGCAGTAGATCGTCGCGGCCAGCAGCGCGGCGATCACCGCACCGTAGATGGCAAGGCCGCCGTCGCGGATCATCAGGCACTTGTACCACGGGATGCCCGGCCCGAAATACTGCTTCCATTCAAAAATGACGTAGTAGGCACGGGCGCCGACGATGGCGCTGGGCAGACCCACGAAAACGATATTGTAAATATCGTCTGCCGTCAGGCCGAACTCCTTGCAGCGGCGCATCGCGTACAGCACCGCCAGCAGCAGGCCGAAGGCGATCACCACGGCGTACCATTTGATCTCAAAATTGCCGATGAAAAAGCCGTCGCTCGGGTTGACCTCAATGCCAAGGCCGGGAAAGCTGATCGGCGAGGTATCGGAAAGAATCATTCTGTCTCCTCCTTTGGGCTGACGATCGAAATTGCCGCACGCTCGGGGCGGATCGTCTCGCGTAAAAATTCCAGCACATCCTCCGGCGTGACGGAGGCATAGGCCTCCGGAAAGCGGAAATAGTCCGCCCCGTCAAAGCAGTATGCACAGATACGATAGCAGATACTTTCAAAGCTGTCAAGGTCTCTCGTGCGTCTGCCGAGGGCGGATTTTTTCAGCCGCTCGAACAGCGCCGTGTCGAAGCCCTCGCGCCCGATGCGTTCGGCCTCTTCCAGCATAGCCGCCAGCAC